>CADBUU010000060.1 GCA_902797945.1 uncultured Eubacteriales bacterium
AAAACGTGCATACCGAAAACTGCTTTTGTCCCGTCTTTATATCTTCGAACATCGAAAAATATTTTTTTGCCCTTTTATAGGGAATACCGAGATAAATAAACGAAAAAATTATAAAAGCAACGCTCACTGCCGTAACGCCGAACATATAGGCGTTTTTCTTATTTTCAATATCTTCGCTCGATGGATACGGCAGCAAAAGATATAACGTAAAGAAAACGGCGCAACAAGCGACGGCGACAGCCAAAATCACGAAATAGACCGTCAGAAGTTTATTTTTTAACTTTTTCGCATTGTAAAAATCTTCTTCCTTATAAATATTTTTCATCGAAAAATTTCCTTAATCTTTATTGATAAACAAAACCCCGAGAGTGTTTCTTCCGCAGTGACTCGCTACCGCGCTCCCCGCTTCCGTCTCGAAAAATTCCCTTAATCTTTATTGAGAAACAAAACACCGAGAGTGTTTCTTCCGCAGTGACTCGCTACCGTGCTCCCCGTTTCCGTCTCGTAAATTTCCTTAAATCTGAAAAGTTCTTTGACCTTTTCTATCGCCATATCGACAAGTTCCCTATCCGCAGGCGAATGGGTTATGAAAACTCTCGTATCGTCGTAATTTTTATACTCCGACGCAAGGTCCGCAATATACTGCGCGACGCACCTTATATGCGCTCCCATATATTTTTTATGAACGGTAAGCGCTCCGTCGACGTTGAAAATCGACGGATGTATCTTTAAAATCTTCGATCCTATAAGCGCAATCGAAGAACATCTGCCGCCCTTATGAAGATATTTGAGGGTGTCGACGACGAAGGAAAGCTGAACATTTTTCGTATTCTCTTTTAAAATGGAAACGACCTCTTCAACTCCTTTTCCCTCATTCAAAAGATCTCTCGCTTTAAGTATCTGCAACCCCTGTCCGCCCGAAAGAGCGTAACTGTCGATAACGTAGACGTTGCCGACTTCTTTCGCCGCTTCGACGGCGTTATTATAACACGAGGACGCTTTAGACGATATACAGAAATGTATTACCGTATTGCCGCCTTCGGTATGTTTTTTAAAAAATTCAACGTAATCGTCTTTCGGCGTTGCGGCAGTCTTTGGCAAAATTCCCGTCTTGGCGACGAAATCAAGAACGCCTTCCGCGTCTATATCAACGGTATCGTGTCTTTCCTCCGTTCCGAGAATTATCGCGATAGGACAAATGGAAATATCGAATTTTTTAAGCATTTCCTCCGTCAGATCGCAAGTGCTGTCAGACGTCAATTTTACGTTTTCGTTCATTATTTTTCTCCTGTTTAAACCTATTTTATTTTCGACGGTCAAAAAACCGACTAAATCAAATATATTGATAAAACCAACCGAAATCGTTCCTTTTATCTATTACCCATTGATGGACGACGCCCAAAATGCTGTCGTATTTAAATTGCACCGTTCTCGCCCTGCTGTCGTTACTGTTCCACCTGTTATCGCCCATAACGAATATCTCGTCGTCGGCAAGCGTAACGTCAAAAGTCTCGTATTCCTTATTTTTAAAAGTTCCCGCTTTATAAGAGGGATTGAAATACGCGTAAGGCTCGTCGAGTCTGGTCTCAACTCCGTCCGTAACCCTATAAACGTATCCTTCTTCATCGGTATATATCCTGTCTCCCGGAAGCCCGATAAGCCTTTTAATATATCTTGTCGTCTTATTTACGCTTATTATAACTACCTCTCCTCTATGCGGCGTCGCCAATTTATCCATCAAAACGACGTCGTGAGTATAGACGGTCATATTCATCGAACTGCCTTCGACCTCGATCGGTTGAAGCCAATAATATTTTGTAAAAAGGAGAAAGGCAAAAACCGCAATCATCAAGAAAAGCAAAACGTTAAGCCACGTCTCGCTCTCTTCTTTTTTACCAAGCAATGCGTTTTCGTCTAACATACATACCTCTTTCATTTATCGTAAAATATTTAAAAAACTCATTTATTATGACGAATTTTAAAAGTTTATCTTCAATTCAAATAAGCAATATATTGTTTACGGCGTATTTACCCTCCGACTCTATTCTCAATGCGAAAACCTCGCTGAAATTGCGGACGGTCATACCTTCCTGCGATTTAAAATCGGAAATAACTACGGTCAAATTACGCCAAGTCTCTCCCGCCGTAATATCCTGAGTAAACACGAACTCCTTAACGCCATCTTCGGACTTCGTCATCAGAACAAGTCTGAGAATGCAAAATTCCGGAGCGTAAACGTCGAGTTTTACAATCGAATTTTCGTCGATATTGCACCCCGGTTCACCGAACTTATAACTTATAAGTCCGTATTTTGAATATGCGCCGAAAATTCCGCCCGCTCCTTTTACGAGGGTTATGAAATCGTCGGTTTGAACGAATACGTCCTTTTCCCCGTCGGCGTTTAAATCGTAGAAAGTTATTCCGTCAAGCCCGTCTAAACTCGTATATAGAAGATTTGCCCTTTTCGGAATTACCCCATCGGTTTTTTTACTTAAAAGTTTGGAACTGAGCGACGTTCCGTCTTTATATCGAACGACTGCGAAAGCAAAAATCAATTTAGGATCTCCGCTGACGACGTATTCGAAAGTAAGTTTCCCTTCGCTCACTTCCCCACCTTTCTTTTGCTCGCAAGTCATCCAATTTCTGAGCGCCGGTTCTAAAACGCCCTCGTTTACGAACACCTTGCATTCCTTGACTTCGCTCGGCTTATCAAAGTCGACTTCAAAACTTATGAAATTTCCGTCTTGAACGGAATTGAGAATCGGTCTCGTCGGGAAATCGAATCTGTCGCCCCTTAAATATTTTCCGAGAAAAAGTTCTGCGTCCGCTTTACAATAACCGTCGAGATAAATATTATACGTCGGAGCAAAATTGAAAACGTAAGGAATTCCGTCGCTTATTCTCGATAACGTGTCGTTCGCTCGGTCGAAATCAAAAGCCTGACTGTTGGTTGCCGTTAAATACAAAATCGGACATTTGACGTATTGAGCGTAAGCGTGCGCGTCTACCGCGGCGATATAACGCCTTCTCTCCTCGTCCATAATTATATCTTCGTCCGAAAACTTCGGTATTCCGCGATATGCGTTCCAACCGGCGCCGAACATCATAATCGCGCAAGCGAGATCGTCTTCCGTAGCGGCAAGTTGCCACGCAATATTCGCCCCGTCCTTTACGCCGACAACGCCGATTTTCGCGTCTTTATTTACGCTCCTTAAAAAAACAAGTCCGTATTTACAGACCGCTACCCATTCGAACCAACAAGTCTTTTGCGCGCTTTCGTCGACAAAATCCATTCTACGTCCGCGATAATCGTAATTGGCGTAATATACGTCCTCGGGATAAACGGTAAAATTCTCCGCCCCGTCTCTCTTTCCGTAAATATCCACGGCAAGAACGGAATATCCGAGTTTTACGTATTCGTTTACCGATTGATACCCCATTTTTTCCGAAATTTGCGGAATATAAAGAATAAAATTGCCGTTTCCTCCGTCGTCGGGGGTTACAAACATCGAAAATATCCTTACTTTTCCGCCTTCGGTCTTTCTTCCCGAAAAATAGTATTCCGTATAAACGACGTTGTCGTATTTCACTTCGTTTATTTTACTCGGCTGTAAAGGCTGAGATTTGTCAAAATCCTTCCAAAGCGATATGGGCGTAAGAAAGGAAGTTGTATCAAACATCAAATAATCCTCCGAAAGTTCGCGAAAATTCCGCAATGCAAAATCATCGCAAAATCTCATTATATATAAGTATATATTTTTTTTATAAATAAAGCAAGTTTTTATCGGTAATTAAAATAAAATTTTTCAGTTATATTTTAAATTTCGCCTAAATCAAAGTAAAAATTACGACAAAATAAAATTCGCAAAGCCGTTTTGACTTTGCGAATAAAACCCGCTAACAAACTATTTTAACGCTCGAACCTTTTATCTCCGTCGCGCCGTCGACGATAATTTTACAATCTATTCTGCTTTTAAGCTCGTTGAGATGAGAAATAAGTCCTATCGTAAATCTGTCGTTTTTAAGTTTTGATAGGCTATCGAGAACGACGTCGACAAGTCCGTCGTCCAAAGTTCCGAAACCTTCGTCCAAAAAGAAAAATTCCATAGGTCTTTCCGATTTCGAATAAACCTGAGAGGATAACGAGAGCGCAAGAGAGAGAGAAACGAGGAAAGTTTCCCCTCCCGACAACGTTGCAATCGAACGCTTGACTCCGCCGCAAAGATTATCGACGATAAAAAACCCGTCTTTACCGTCAAGTCCGTCGAGATATACGACGTCGTATTTACCGCCCGAAAGTTCGAGAAGTATTTTTCTTGCGTCCAAAGCGACGTCCGAAAGATATTCGGCGGCAACGTATTCGGCGAATTTTCTGTCTTTAACGACTTCCATAAGTCTTGAAAATTTGACTATTTCCTTATCGACGAGAGCAATTTTCTCCTCTATCTCCTTTCGCCTTTTTATTTTTTCTTCAATATCCGACGCTCTATTTTTGATTTTTCCGAGATTTTCAATCAAAAACGACAATTCGTCCGACAATTCCTTCTTCTCGGTCTTAAAATCCTCCCCGTCGGAAATTTTAAAGTCGCATTTTGACAGAAACTCGTTTATCTCTTCGAT
>CADBUU010000061.1 GCA_902797945.1 uncultured Eubacteriales bacterium
CACCGTCAAAACTTGTGACGACGACGTCCATCGTCTTTGTCCAATGAGCATAGAGCATCGGCTCGTCGTCATTGATATTCCAAATACGGTCGGTTGCAGAGCCGTCCGCGTTGATATATTGATTTCCGCCCTCTTGCGCGTCGAAATAACCGACAAAGTCATAGCCTTCGCGAGTCGGCAATTGTTCAATTGCAGAAAGCGGAGCATCATAAGTTGCCGTAATTGTGTCATCCAACCCTTCAAGAGTGACTGTGTATTGTTTTGGTGTTGCGCTGATTGCGCCAAAATCACTGTCTATGTCGATATGCTCTATTGTGTCGACAAGGTACAACGCGCCTGCTGTATTGGATTCACCATCAATCAATGTCCATCCGTCTTGTGCTTTGTAGCCAACGGAAAGCGTCGCATAGGCATAAACTTGTGAATCAAAAACAAACTTGCTATTCGCGTCGACAAGATCTGTTCCGTCATCTTTTGCGGACAACTTGACCGTGCTGACGCCCGTCCCTGCGGAGATACCTACGGCAAAATTGCCCAACTCAGCATTAATTGTGCCGAAATCGTATTGAAGGTCTTCTTCTTCGTCAGACGCAATGTCGACCACAACTGATTTTCGGAAGACTCCATCGCCAACATAATAATCGCCACTGGTGAGTGTCCAGTCTCCAACCGGAACATAGCCTCTTTCCAAAACGATATATGCATGCACGTATTGGCCGTTCGTAAAAGAAGTTCCACTAGGCTTTGCGGAATCGGAATCAGGAGTTGCATTGATACTTGTGCTCAAATACACGCTTTTCACACCCGTACCTGCAGCAATATATGCCTTGTACGGCTTCCCGTACCAAACTGCTATCGGGCTGACGGCAGGGTCAATCTGCCACTTAGAAGAAGTTGCTTCTCCATTTGAATTATACACATCTATAACAGAATAATTGGTAGGATGAGTGGCTGTATATTTCTGGAAAATATAGCCAGGTTTTGATGGGACAGCAATGGTCCCAGGTGCAGGCTGATCATACGTCATCGTAACACCGTCATCGCCTCCCGTACCGCCTCTCTTGTCAAAAGTGACGTCGAAGGTCTTTGCGGACCATTGTGCATAGAAGCTACTTATTGAACTATCGATGATGGCGTTGACCTGTGCCGCTGTCAGTGATACACCGGAACTGTCGCCGTACGTTGTGCCTGTGCCGTCTACTGCGGTATTATAATTTACAAAATTATAGCCTGTTTTTGTAATGGCAGGAATGGTTTTTGCCTGACCCCAATTTAACGTTTCATAACCTTTATTTGTATTTTTGCTATCCATCTTATACAAATTTTTGGTTTTCGCTTCAGCATTTATAGTCCCAAAATCAATATTCTTTGAACTTACTTTTTGTTCTGCGACACGATAAATTGCATTTTCTTGGTTGGCGGTGCCATCGATAAGCGTCCAATTTGCGCTGTTGGGCTTTTTGTATCCAGCATTCAGTTTGACAAAACCATAGACGTACGAGTCTACGTCAAATTTGGTTCCGCTTGCAGAACCGCTTGTAGCAACTGAACTAGTCGAAAGGAACGTTTCCTTTATGCCCGTGCCCGCCTTGATACTTACAGAATAGGCCGCGTTATTGAGCGTTATTGAAAGCGAAGTCACCGCAATATTGTTGTCTCTTGCAACTTTACCGCCTGTATAAATAGTATTTCCACGATTATTAACATCGCCATCATATATGCTAAATGTAATTTTATCGCCACCTGTTAGAGTGGTTCCTTTATAAGTGCCTCTATGATATATTACAGAGTTTGTGACACTATAAGTATTTCCGCTTTGCGCAGAAATACCTGAATCAGGATAATCATATCCATATGGGTTTTTATTCCCCAATTTATAAATTGAATACTGAATTCTGACCGATGCCGTTGTCGTTATTGATAGGGAAAACGATTCGATTGTTTGGCCACTAGGAACAGCATATTCTAAAGTGGAAGTACTTACCCATGAACCTGAATCAAAGCAGTAGCCGACACCTAAGGTGTTGTCTGTATAGCGTTTAAATCCAGACCCATTCCATTGACCTATTGTTACTTTAGTTGCGTGATCACTCCATGTCCAACTTCCACCCGCAATTTGACTGAGGCTGATGGTCGGCGATGCCGCTTCCGCTACTTGTGTTTTTGCAGGCATAAGCATAAATGCGGCGCATACGACGAACAATGCCGACAAAAGCGCTATGCCCCAGTTTTTTAGAATTTTTTTCATAAGCATCTCCTTACAAAAAATTACTTATTTTTTTGCTTTTTTCGCCAAATTTTGGTTTTTAAAATAAAATATGGCTGTATTTTCTATATAATACCATACTAAGCGCAACAAAAGTGCTACAAATAAATGTTGCCTTGAAAAGTTTTTAAGATTTTTGCGTTTTTAAAGGGTGTAATTTGCCCCATTAACAAAGATTGTAATCCTAATTTTACTCCCTTTTGTGAAGAGTTGCCGTCCCCCGCTAAGGGATTGAGCCTCGGTTCAAATCGTGTTGCTTTTGGCAACACAAACGAAAGATCTGCCATTTTTTGGCTGGTCTTTCATCTCTGGTCGGAGTGACGGGCGATCCCCCTGTTAGGGGAAGTGTCGAAATGAGCCCCGTGAATAATCTTTTAAACAAAAGGGTTGCCGTCCCCTGCTAAGGGATTGAGCCTGTGCAACCTACCCGCAAAACAGTTCATCGGGTTGTTTTCTTGCCTTCTGCAAGTGCGCAACCTTTGGTTGCTTACTCCATATTCAAATCCCGTCACATTTACTTACAGCAATAAAAAAGGATAGCATTTCGCTATCCTTTTTTATTGTCTCGGTGGGTTAAAATGTATAAAATAACCTATCGAGTGGGGTAGAATGTATAAAACAACCTATCGAGTGGGTTAAAATGTGTTTTAGGTTGGTTGAGCGATAAGAAAGTTACTTAATACAATATAGTATGTATAATAGTCAAAAACTTCCTTTATCTTAGACTCGCAAAAATGTCGCATAGTTATTTTATCAAATTCAAACATAAAAATCAAGTGTAAAATAAGTAGGTTCAAATCCCGCTCATTTCACATTTTAACCCACTTTACCTATGTTTGTAGATAGGGTGTTTTTTTGGCTTTTAGTAAATAAAAAAAGGCCCTTGAAAATCAAGGGTGTCCAAAATCGCTAGTTTTTGCCCAAAAAACGCAAAAAGTGGGTCAAAAAGACAAAAGACCTTTTGACCCACTGCTTTGGAGCTGATAACGGGATTTGAACCCGTGACCTCGTCCTTACCAAGGACGTGCTCTACCTGCTGAGCCATATCAGCGCCATATTCTCGCCTACCTGTCGTCGACTTTTTATATTCTATCATATCTTTTTAAAAAAAACAACTTTTTTAAACATATTTTTAAAAATTTTTTATTTTACGTTTCTTTATTCGCTTTATCGGTAATAATTATGTAACGGAGGTATTTTTATTATGTTTTTCTTTGGTTTTACCATCGGAGTGTTTGTCGGCGCAAATTTCGGCCTCGTCGTCTTTGCTCTTATAAAAACTTCTTCAAGCGAAAAATATAGCGATAAGCCGCTTGCAAATAAAACGAACGTTCGCTCAGAAATTTAGTTTTTTCTTAAAAAGGTTTATTTCTCTGTTTTTTCTACCCGAGTTTTTTAAATTCCTTTCTGAGTCTGCCAACTATTTTCTTTTCAAGTCTTGATATGTAACTTTGAGAAATGCCGAGAAAATCGGCTACTTCCTTTTGCGTCATTTCTTCCTGCCCGTCAAGCCCGAATCTCATACTCATTATTTGTCTTTCCCTCTCGGACAGTTTTTTTATTGCGCTTTTTAACATTTCTTTTTCAACTTCCGACTCTATTCCCTTATAAACGACGTCGTTGTCGGTTCCTAAAACGTCCGAAAGGAGAAGTTCGTTTCCTTCGTAGTCCACGTTTAACGGTTCGTCCAAAGACACCTCGCCTTTTATCCTTACTATTCTTCTTAAATACATAAGAATTTCATTCTCGATGCAACGGGAAGCATAAGTTGCGAGTTTTATGTTTTTTTCGGCGTTAAAGGTATTTACCGCCTTGATAAGCCCTATCGTTCCTATCGATATAAGGTCGTCGAGTTCAACTCCGGTATTGTCGAATTTCCTCGCTATGTATACGACAAGTCTTAAATTATGTTCGATGAGTTGTTGTCTGACGCCCTCCTCGCCCATCATAAGTCTTGAAAGCAATTCCTGTTCTTCGTCTGCGGTAAACGGCTTTGGCAACGCCTCCGCTCCCGACAGATAATGAATTTCGTTTTTCTCCCCGAAAAAAATCTTTTTTATTATTTCCAATACTTTATTCACCGTCTAACCTCCGCTTTTACGCCATTGAAGAATTTAGTATAAGGTCGTATTCTCCGTCGTCGGAAAAATCCTTTTGGGAAAACCCGATCATTACGTTATATATTGTATTCGGGTGTTGTCCGTTATATATCTCGATTTTTTCCAATTTATAAATTTGCATTGCGCTTTTTCCGCTGACCGTGCTGAAAACCATAACCTCGCCGTCTTTTCCGAGAAGCATTCCTTTATTTCGCATATTTTCTGCTATTTTAGGCGAACAGAGTATTATAGGAGCGCCCGTTTTTTTATGATAAAGGCGATTCCCGCTATCGACAAGACCGCAAAGTCGTATTTTCTCGCCGTTGGCTTCTATTTCGCATTTTCGAATAAATGGAGCAATTTCTCGCTTGCGGTATATTTTCATTATTATCCTTTCACTCAAAAAAAACACGGAAAATGCTATAGCGAGAATAACGCCGAGAGAAATTTCCGCATTATACGTAAAGTCGAGCGCATTGAAATCTTTACCGAAAAAATAAAAGACCGCCGCCGTCGCCCCTCCGAATAAAAACGTAAAAAACAAGAACGCATGAAAACACAATACGTATTCTCTTATCGTTTTAAATTTCCCGGAAAGCAACGCCAAAAGCGCGCCGAGAATTATTTTTACTACGTATAAAAAACCGTTGCTCAAATTAAACAGAGGCAATAAAACGGCGATTGCCGAACCTAAACAAGCGGAAAGAAAAATCGGTAAATTTTTATTTTCTATCCTTACGCTTTTTCTCGCCAATTTCAAAAGCAAAAAATCTATTACGAGATTATCTATTATCACATATTCAATATAGACTTCCATAGTTCCGATTATATATCATTTTATAAGGCGCATTATCTGTTTTTTTGAATTATTATTCCTCTTTTTGTCGTTTTCAATCAAACAGAGCATAGACTAAAAAAAGCTGTTGTTTTGTTTTAAACAAAATAACAGCTTTTCTATATTAAATTTTAAATTAAAAATATTTTTCAAGTATTATCTTCATCTCGTCTGCTTTCACAATCATATCCTCGGCAAGTTTAAGTTGACATCTGCTTCTTACAAGATTATGTTCTTTATAACTTATACCGAAATATTTATCTCCGCTTAAATAGTCGGTCAAAAACCTCATTCCGCATTCGACCGTCATCGTTATTGCGCCGAGATAAAGGGTCTGTTTTTCGCTTTCCGTCAAAGAAGAACCGACCTTACGAACGAAGCCCCTTCCGAACGCTTCATATTTATTCATATCAAGCCCGACTTTTTGCAAATCTCTCTCGTCTTCTTCGCTCGTATTGGCATTAAATCTGACGGCGTCTCCGAAATCAAAACCGATAAGCCCCGGCATAACAGTATCGAGGTCTATGACGGCCTTATATTCAAAAGTGTCTTTATCGAAAAGAACGTTATTGCATTTCGTATCGTTATGCGTAACCTTTAAAGGCAAATCGCCTTTTTTTTGCATACGATACATCTTCGTTGCCATATCCTCCAACGCAAGATAACCGTCGACTTCTTTTTTTATGACTTTAAGCCTGTTTGCCGAATCTTCCTCTATCGCTTTCTTAAAAGCCTCGTATCTCATAACCGTATTATGAAAATGAGGTATGACGATATTGAGTTCTTTGGCGTTAAAATCGCTTAAATATAATTGAAATTCCCCGAATGCCTTGCCAGATTCCTCGATAACGCTAAGGTTATCGGTAGAATTGAAGGTAATCGTATTTTTAACGAATTTACTACAACGCCAAAAATTATTCTCTCCGTCAATATAATAATTTTTACCGTCATTTGCGGTAAGAAAATAAACGGTATTATATTGATCGCTTCCGACCTTTCGCGCTATATGCGACGTAACTTTCGCAATATTTTCCATAACTTCGGTCGGATTTTTGAAAACGTATGAATTTATTCTCTGCAATACGTAATCGTATTCTCCGCCCTCTTCTTCGGCTATTATTCCGTAGGTAAGGTTGATATGCCCGTTAGTCAGTTTTCTGACCTCTTTTATGTTCCCTTTTATGCCGAAAATGCGACAGAGATTTTGTATTTGCTCTTCAATCATTAAGTTTTTCCTTTTATTTTAGTTTAGCATAATGTAAAATTTTAGTCAACCGATATTTTGATTTTTACAGTTTTAGAATTTTAGTGCTTACATTTATTATTATATTACAAAGGAATAAAAAACGATTATTTTAAAATATTTTTTTATTAAAAGAAAAAAGGAAGGGTAAACCTTCCTCATTTAAATTCTATTTCGTATACGTCCTCGAAATATATAACTTTATCTATTACCCGAATAAAATTCATATCAAAATTCAGCCCCGTAACTATTCCGTCTTTTTTCAGATAGCCGTCTTTTTCGTAGTATGTTATTTCAACCCTCGTTCCCTTTTGTATTCTTCTCATCTTTTCGTTCAACATATTCAATTTTTCTTCGGATAGTTCCCGTTTTTCTTCAACCGTCTTATCCTGAGTCGAAATCAGGCTTCTGAATCCATCCAAAGCGTCGAAAGGCATAAACTGTCTTGCTCTTTCTTCTCTGCTCATTTTTTTAATCTTCCCCGCCATTATGCCCCCCTATAAGTTTATTTCTCTCCATTCCCGTCGCCTTATCTTTAAAACTCACACCTCTCATTATTGCGTTTTTCCCGAACTTTTTCTTTATTCCTATAACCGCTTCCATCGTCTTTTTTTCTTTTACCTCTTTATTCTTATCGGCCAACAAATAGTCGTTTAAATTTGTTTCGTCCACTACATCGTTAAGCCCGACGGATATTTTTCTTATCTGCTTGTCCTTATCTGCGATTTTAGCGTAATACTCTTTAAAATATTCGAGAATCTGACTATAAGAATTTGTATAAAGCGGAAGTTTTTCACTTCCGGCGTCAGCCTGTCTGCGAGAACCGGAATACCCTATTGCAAGAGAAATAGAATGCGTTACAAGCCCCTTTTCCACGAGTTCACCGACGAGAAGGTCTACCATTTCAGTAATTACCGTCCAGGCGTCTTCATAAGAATAATTTTCAAAAAGTATCTGACTGTTTGAAAGAGATTTTGTCGACGGCTTGTATTTTTTTATATCTTCGAGCAAGCAAGGCTCTATTCCCTTTGCGTGGTCAATGAGAAATTCGGCGTTTACCCCGAACTCTTTATATAAACTTTTCTCATCGGCAAAAGCCACCCCTTTAAGGTCGTAAATACCCATTTTCGCAAGTCTTGCAGCTATACCTTTTCCGACGTTCCATACGTCGGTTATAGGTCGGTGATTCCATATTTCAGCCTTAAACTTTTCCTCGTCGAGCCACCCCATAAAATCGGAAGCGTGTTTTGCCGTAATATCGAGGGCGACTTTCGTAAGAAAAAGATTCGTCCCTATTCCAACCGTCGCTCTAAGCCCCAATTCTTCGTGTATTTTTTCGAGAAGCGTTTTCGCAAAAACCTTCGCCGGCATATCGTAAAGTTTTATATACTCAGTCGCGTCTATAAAACATTCGTCTATCGAATAGACGTATACGTCGTCGGGACTTATATAACGTAAATATATTTTATAGATTTCGGCAGAATACTGCATATAAAGTTTCATTCTCGGCTTGGCGATAACGTATTCGATTTCGGGAGGAATTTCCGAGAGCCTGCAACGGTTTCTTATCCCGAGAGATTTCATCGCCGGCGTTATCGCAAGACAAATCGCATTCTTTCCCCTATCCTTATCAGCAACGACAAGATTTGCCGTCATCGGATCGAGCCCTCTTTCAACGCTCTCCACGGAGGCGTAAAAGGATTTTAAATCTATGCATAAATAAATTCTGTTTTCCATTATTCCTCCGTCGTCACACGCATCTATGCTCGTTATATACAAAAATTATATCATTTGACGATAATGTAATACGGCGCTCGGATAATTGCAAAAATAACTTATCCTCGCTTATATTAAAAAATGCTTGCTCGAAAATGGCGTTTTTATAATTGCTTTCAATAGAATGTCCGATGTTCTCGCAAGAAAAGTTCGGCAAAACCGATAGGTTTTTTGGTTATCAAAGATAGCAACGCTTATATTATATCACTTTTTTACAGAATTGTAAACGTTTGTTTATATATTTTTTCAATTTTATTCCTCGTCGGAAATTTCAACTTCCCCGATTTTCGGCGGCTCACAAAGTTTGACCAAAATCGCGTCGTCGCCGATACGCTCGATACATTTAACCGAAATAATAAGTTCGTTTCCTCCGAAAAACGAATTCTTTTTCCCCGGAGTTATCATCGCCGTAATCTTTCCGTCGGGAAAAGATATAAGCATATCGCTTATTTTCCCGAGGTCCTTTCCGTCCATTACGTTTATTACTTTTTTCTTTTTTAATTCGCTTAAATTATATTCCATATTATCTCCAAAACTCTTTATCTATATAAATATATATTGTTTTTTAAGTCGATTTATACTTCAAACGCTTTACTTTTATTGAGAATAAATATAAAATATATTTATGAAAAAATTAGTTGTTGCTTCAAGAAACAAAGGAAAACTTAAAGAAATTGCCGAAATTCTTAAAAATCATTACGAAGTCGTCAGTATGGACGACGCCGGATTTGCCGTCGACGTAGAGGAAAACGGCAATACTTTTTATGAAAATTCGCTTATAAAGGCTAAAACCGTCGCCCTCGCCTTACATACGGACGCACTCGCCGACGACAGCGGTCTTTGCGTAGAGGTTTTAGACGGCGCCCCCGGAATTTACTCCGCAAGATACGGCGGTATTCACGGCGACGACAAAAACAACAGAAAAGTTTTACTTGAAAATCTCAAAGGCGCTGAAAACCGAAACGCTAAATTTTGTTGCTGCGTAGTAATATACACCGCCGACGGTAAAATCATCGACGGTTACGGCGAAACTACCGGCAAAATCGCAACCGAGGAAATAGGCGATAACGGTTTCGGTTACGACAACGTTTTTATTTCCGACGACCTCGGAAAATCGTTCGGCGTAGCGACGGACGACGAAAAAAATTCCGTCAGCCACAGATTCAGAGCGCTTGAAGATCTATTAAAAAAATTATGAAAAAAATCGTCGTTTTATCCGATACTCATAAAAACTTTAAAGGAATAACCTCGATTGCCGAAATTATGAACGAAAGCGATCTTGTTATACATCTCGGCGACCACTACGACGATATGGACATTTTTTCCGCCATGCTCAAAGATAAACTTTTAAGAGTTCACGGTAATTGCGATTACGGAACGAATAAAGAGATTGTAGAGGAAATAGAAGGAAGAAAATTTCTAATAACACACGGCGACCTCTACGGCGTTAAGAGCGGGTTGGAAAAAATAAAGATCAGAGCCGAAGAGTTAAATTGCGATACTGTATTATATGGGCATACGCACAAGAGCGAAATAAAAGAAATCGACGGAATACTTTTTATAAACCCCGGAAATATGACCTTATACGGAGGCGTAAAAAGTTATGCTTATATAGTAGTAAACGGTAAAAAAATAACCGCAGTCATAAACGAAAACGGCGTTAAAAAAATAATTTGAATTTTTTTTAAAAAAAGACTGAAAAACGTTTGACAATTAAATATAATTTTGCTAAAATAATCAAGCATTGTGAATGAGGTGCGGGTGTAGTTCAATGGTAGAACACCAGCCTTCCAAGCTGGTTGCGTGGGTCCGATTCCCATCACCCGCTCCAAAATTTTTTTGGGTTCTACCAAAACTTTTTTATGTTAATGCGCCTGTAGCTCAGTTGGATAGAGCACCGCCCTTCTAAGGCGGGTGTCAGGGGTTCGAATCCCTTCAGGCGCGCCAAAGAGATGGCGGGAGTAGCGCAGTTGGTTAGAGCGTCAGATTGTGGTCCTGAAGGTCGTGGGTTCGACTCCCATCTCCCGCCCCA
>CADBUU010000062.1 GCA_902797945.1 uncultured Eubacteriales bacterium
CGAATGTTTTACGAGCAAAACTGTACATATAGGAATGGACGAGGCTTATCATATCGGGCTGGGCAAATATCTTGATAAAAACGGTTACTCGGCGCGTTTCGACATATTGAAAAAACATTTAGAAAAAGTCGTTGAGATTGCAGAAAAATACGGGTTAAAGTGTATTATGTGGTCGGACATGTTTTATCGTTTGGCGACGGGTGGGGAATACTACGACTATAAAAATTTTGATGCAGAAAAGGTAAGAGCGCACGTAAATAAAAACGTTGATCTCGTTTATTGGGACTACTATCACAAAGACGAAGAGTTTTATTCCGAAATGATAAAAAGTCACAAATCCATTACCGACAGACCGATATGGTTTGCAGGCGGAGCGTGGTCGTGGATTGGATTTACTCCGCACAATGGTTATTCAATGAAAACTATGCTCCCGGCAATGCGTGCTTGCAAGAAATGCGGCGTTGAGAATGTTTTTATCACACTATGGGGGGATAATGGCGGGGAATGCTCAAAATTTGCTTTGTTGCCGGCGTTATTTAAAATTAAATGTGAATTTGACGGCGTTACGGATGAACAAGTAATCAAAACGCGTTTCTATGAAATTACTGGCGAATATTACGACAATATGCTGTTGCTTGATTTGCCAGATAAATTACTCGTTGAAGACGATTGTGAATCAAATCCCAGCAAATACGTTCTTTATAGCGATTTGTTCAACGGGTTTTTAGACGCTGGGTTTCCCGACGATGGCGAAGAGAAGTTGAAGAAATACGCAGAATCGCTTAAAAAAGTCAAAAGCAAGAAATACGATTATTTATATAAAACGTCTTTGAAATTGTGCGTAGCCGTCGGCTCAAAATATTATTTGGGACAAAAAATACGTCAGGCTTATAAAAACGGTGATAATAATACTCTTATACGTTTAGCGGATAAAATCTCCGAAGTGATAGAAAGCGTTAAAGAATTATATGAAACCTTTAAATTTCAATGGTTTAGAGAAAATAAGCCGCATGGATTTGACGTTCAGGATATTAGATTCGGTGCGCTTATATGGAGACTTAAATCGTGCCGAAAAAGGATTATTGATTATGTTGCCGGGGTGTTGGACTCTATACCAGAACTTGAAGAAGATAACTTGTATGTTATGACGAGAAACGGTGTTAAAAGAAGATTAGAATCCTTTAACTGTTGGGGAAAAAACATCACCCTTAATACTTTGTGATAAAACATTGTGGTGACAAAGGTATTATCAATCAATTTTTTTATCAGCGTGCCATGTTTCTAAGGGCGAGTAAACCATATCGTAAATTATCAAAATTAAGGTATCATGTAGATTGATCTACAAAGGTGTCAGATGTTAATTTATGGCAGAGTAGATAAGCCATGTTTGGAGGGGAAATGAGAGAATTTACAATAGAAAAAGATTTTGACGAGCGTTATTATAAGACGGAATCATTCGGCATTTTTTCTTTTGTCAATGATAATTTGCCGGAAGCTCCGCACACACATCAATTTGTCGAGATATTGTATGTATTGGGAGGTAAAGCAGCTAATTTTATAAACGGTAAACTATTCGAGATTTCGCATGGAGATCTGGTTTTTGTTAATTACGGTAGTATACACAGTTTTAAGCCTCATGGCAGATTTGAATATATCAATATAGGGATTAAACCCGAATCTTTGTTAAAACAAATAAGTGATAAAAACGCAGCCTCATTTATAATGCTTACTGATTTTGATGAAATAAAGAAAAATGACGAGCGAATACTGAGTTTTTACGGTGAAGAACGGATACAAATAGAGTGTCTGCTTAAAATTATGCTTTATGAAGCAAGGAATACGGAGACGAGAAGAAAATTTATTTTAGATTCGTGTTTAAACATAGTTATATTTTTAATCTTGGACAAGGTTTCTCGTTTAATGCCTAAACGCGGGATTGACGATTTTGATGAATTAATCAAATATGTGTGCGAAAATCTTAGGGAAAAATTGTCTTTGGAAGAATTTGCAAAAATGTGTTATTATAATCCTTCTTATTTTAGCAGGTTTTTTAAGAAAAAATACGGAATGACATTTTCAGAGTTTATAAAAACAAAGCGCATTGAAGAGGCTAAAATCTTGCTTGAAAAGAATATGACCATTGAATATATTGTATCACATCTCGGGTTTTCATCTAATCATATATTTTATTCGTCTTTCCTTGAAATAACGGGACAAACAGTAAGTGAATACAGGAAATCCCTGAAGTATAATATCGGGGAAAAGGTAAAAAGTTGACCATGATACTGGTTTAATTTTGGTATTGACTTTAAGTCTTATTTGATATAAAATATATTTGTGTAATTATTGATATAAAATATACTTGTGTAATTTTAGTTTGTATAATTGATGTTTTAAAGTGATGGGAGAAGAGTAGATGAAGTAAACCC
>CADBUU010000063.1 GCA_902797945.1 uncultured Eubacteriales bacterium
CGTATTTGTTTTTCGCCACGCCGGAAGTGACGCGATTGACGGCGAAAGCCGTAGCAATCGCTATTCCGTCGCATGTGCCAATATGCAAACAACACAACAAAAACCGCCTTGCCACGCGCTCCTTTCAAATCTTCTTTTATCAGCAAAAAAACGTGAGTTTTACACCGTGCTTTTCGTTTGAGTGAGAAGTTTTCCTTCCTGCGTGGCGAAATTTTTCTCTTTTCAATGTTTTTGTTTTTCGCCACGCCGGAAGTGACGCGATTGACGGCGAAACCGTAGCAATCGCTATTCCGTCGCACGTGCCAATATGCAAACAACACAACAAAAACCGCCTTGCCACGCGCTCCTTTCAAATCTTCTCACTCAGACTATAAAAATTTATTATTGATAGATAATCAGTATGGAAAAGATGATTAAGAATTTTTCTAGATTATTATATGAAAGATGTTAATCGATATATCTTAATAAATGATGTAACTATCATTTGTGGAACTTTATCAACTAAATAAAAATTATTATTTATATATTTAAGTATATAAAAATAATCTCTTTGCAGGTATGTAATAAATGTGTCTTTGTTGAAGTCATCTCTAAGATTTAATAAAGGGGTAAATATTTTTTTGATTAATTCGACGCTATTACATTGATTGTTAAAAATGCAGGGGATGAATGCTAATATATTTTTCTTTACAAGCATATTTTTTATAGAAGCAGTTAAAATGTTATTACTATATTGCATTTCGAGTAGTTTATTTTTACTTGCTAAATATATATCGGTAATATATTTTTCAAACGCTTCAAATGCTTCAATTTGCATTGTTCCATCTGAACTGTATTCTGTGTCATTCACAAAGATAAAACCTTCATCCATATGTTTGTAATTCACATTTGGTAAAGACAAATTTCCATAATACATAAACTCTGTTGGGACAAGTAATTTAAAATCAATTTCATAATTATTAGATTTAGCATCGCATTCACCATGCGCTTGGTCTTTAATTAATACAAAACTATTGGAATTGGTTGCATGTAGGAAAGAAGAGGAGTTATTAATTAATTCCACTAAATAATCTTCATAGTTAACTTTGTTATCTTTAATTTTCTTTTTTGATATTGTCATTATTGGTAACAGCTTGTATATGCTCATATTAATATTATATCAATAATTAAATAAAAAATCAAATAATATGGCGGTGTGGGTTTCAAAAAGATCTTTATAAAAGGTGAAATGCTTTTCAGAGAGAAATAATACAATTCTATGAAATGAACAGAATAGTAAAATAATTAATACACACATTTTGGAGTGTTATTTAAAATTTTTTTAAAAAAATCGATATAGTTGTTGTTATTTGTGTTATAATATATAATATGAAGAAAAATAAGGAATATATTTTAGATAATCAAGGACTTATGGCCGAATGGGATTGGGAACAAAATAATCTTAATGATATTTTTCCAGACAAAGTGTCATATGGTTCAGATATAAAACCATTTTGGATATGTAGACAATGCGGAAACAAATATAGAGCTGCAGCATATCACAGGGTAAAAGGGCAAGGTTGTCCAATTTGTAGGTATATTAAGTCTGGCAAATCACATACAAAATCATCAATGAGCAAAAATGGGTCTTTTGCTTCTATTCATCCAAATCTGTTATCAGAATGGTTGTATGAAAAAAATAATATTCAACCAAATGAAATTTCAGAGTTTTGTAATAAGAAATTTTACTGGAAATGTTCAAAATGTGGGAATATTTGGCAATCAACAACTGGTAATAGGGTTCGTGGAAGAGGCTGCCCCGAATGTGCAAAAAAACAGAAAAGCCAAACTCGCCATTTTTCAGAATTAAAGAAAAATGGCTCTTTCGCTCAAAATTGCCCAAATTTAATGAAAGAATGGGATTGGGTTTCAAATAATAAAAAAGGTATTGATCCATTCTCAATTCCAATTACATATTTAGATATGGTAAGTTGGATATGTGGAAAATGTGGAAAAAAATATCTAAGCTACACATTTACAAGAAAAAAAGGTGCAGGATGTCCATATTGTGGAGCTGTAAAAAAATACTCTTTGCCTGAAAAAATTATTTTTTATTACATAAAATCAACTTATTCTGATGCGTTAGAGAACTATAAAGCTAAATTTTTAGGGAAGAAAGAAATAGATATTTATATACCATCGTTAAAAGTTGGAATTGAATACGATGGAGAAAGATACCATAAAAATGTTGAAGAAGATATAGAGAAAATTCACATTTGCAAAAATAATGGGATACAATTATTAAGGATACGTGAACCGCTTTGCCCTTTGTTAATTGATGACAATATTTTTACTATGAAAGATAAAAATGATATAAAGCCAATTCTTGTTTTTTTAAATAATAAATTGAATTTAAATATTAATTTGGAAATTATAAATTATAGACAAGACAAGCTAAAGGTTTTGTCGGATATAACCACATATGAAATGAATCACTCTTTAGCAAAAATGTATCCAGATATAGCAAATGAATGGGATGAGCAAATGAACGGAAATTTAAAACCATCAAAAGTTCCTTCACAATCAAATCTAAAAGTTCATTGGATTTGTAAAAAAGGTCATAAATATGAATCTGTTATTAGCAACAGGACAAGGCGTGGTTATGGGTGTCCATATTGCGCCGGAAGATTTGCCATTCCTGGAGAAAACGATTTACAGACGACACAACCTAACATAATTAAATATTGGGATTATAAAGGAAATAGTATATTACCAAATCAGATAAAAGAGCATTCTGAAAAAATGGTTGCGTGGATATGTCCTATATGTAAGAATAGGTGGAATGAAAAAGTATGTAACATGACAAAAAGAAAAATAAAATGTAAGAATTGTAGAAAAAATTAAAAAGCTGTTTAGTATCTTATATTTTAAAAAGTTTGAGAATATGGAAAATTTTAATTTTGAAAGACTGCTAAAAAATATAATCGACGTTACGAAAGAAATGCAAGTTAATCTCGTGGAAAGCGGCGAGGCGGTAAAGCTTTATTATCCCAAAGCGGCGATAGATAGATTGCTCGGCACGGGTTAAACGGATATTCAAAAGCTGAAAAGCATAGCCGCTGATTTTTGCGACTACACAAAATTCGTTTACGGCGAAATAACGTTTTCTACCGACGTCGCCGACAGATTTTGCTTTTCGGTCGACAAAAACCGCCTTGCCACGCGCTCCTTTCAAATCTTCTTTTATCAGCAAAATTTTTTCATTCTATTAAATTTACTTTTTTAATTTACGATATTTACCTCGTTTAGGTAGTTTAAATGCGGAGCGATAAAAACGCTCCGCATTTAAACTTTTTATTATAACGAATATAATATCTTAAAACTTACAACAGTATAGTCGTCGTCGCCTACGATTTCTTGAAGTTTTTCTCCGACTTTCTGATTATTCGAGGCAATTTGGAAAAGAGCTTTAAAATCTTTCATCTGTTCTTCCGACCAACCCCATTCGGAAACGGATTTTGAAGTATCGGGAACACTCTCATACGCTTGTTTGAAATCGTCGTAATTGATATACTCGTCGATTTTTTCGATAACTTCGACGTCATTTCCGAGATATTCCGCAAGCGCGTCTTTATATTTGTATTGAAGGTCTTTATACCTTTCGAGAAGTCCGTATATCTCGCCGTAATTAAGGTCGTTTACCTTCTTTATCCCTTCTTTTATGGCGATAGCATTTAAAGAATGGTTCTTTAATTCTTTAAATGAGTCGACATCATCTTCCCTTATGTAAGCCTTTACTTCTTTGGGAAGATTTTCATATTCCGAAAGAATTCCGTCTACCCTGTTATTGAAAGTTTCTCCGAACATTATATTGTCTATATAGAACTTGATTTTAGACGTAAATTCGTCCGCTTGTTTCTTATAATCGACTTGAACGAACACTTCTTCTGTTTTTTCGAAATCATATTCAGACTTGTTTGCCGTCAAATCCACACCTATGAGCCTTACGGAATTACCGTTATTATTAATATATGACAGATAAGCGTGAAGTTCGCTTATCTTTTCCTGTCTTACGGTAAGTTCGATAAAGAGGTCGTCGAAACTCTTATACTGCAAGATCCTGGAAAGCATACTTTGCTGATCCAAAAATTCTTGAATTGTATCTACCAAAGCCTTTTTGCGTTCTTTTTCAAGTATCAGTTTAACTTTGTATTCGTCGGCGCTTATTTCTTGTTTTTCAAAAGTAACGTATTCTTTATCTCCCGTTAAAATATTGTAAATATTTATTCTTTTCAACACGAAAGTGAGCAAATTACCGATATCTGTGGTTGCAAGATCGTAATTTTCTTTATCCGAATTATAGAAAACGGTATAAAGATTAGCGTCGCCCGTATAATAGAAATTCAAGCCTCTGAATGCGGAGAACAACTTACTGTCTATTCCGATTTTATCTCCCGCAATTGCCATAATAATAGAGGTGATCGACGAAAACCATTCGTCGCCTTCGGCGTTGACTTTTACTTTTGCGAAATTGAAAATATCCTCGTCTTTAAGTTTATTTAAATCTGCGAGAATGGATAAATCGAGATTGAGGTTTATTCTTCCGCCATCAGTCGAACTCGACATAATTTCGGAATAAATCGCGCCCTTAACGTCTACGCCCTCGCTCCAACTGAGTTTATCGAGCGAGTGAAGAAGGTCGTTTTTAATATCTCCTTCCTCGTTTATTTCCATAGTCTCCGCTTCTTGTCCGAGCAATGAAGTGTAAAATTCAAGATTTTTAACTTCAACTTCTTCGTTGACCTTATTGAAAAGCGTTTCGACGTGTTGAGTGCAAGTTCCGGAGCCTATTATGGGTTTTGCCGCAAGATAAACTGCGTCGACAACGATTTTAACGGGAGTAAAATCGTTTTTCATCGTGATTTGCATCTCGATTTTGTTAAATGTAGGATAATTTACTAAACTTCCCGTTTCCTTCATATATCCCTTTACAAACGGAGTCGCTTTATCGTTGTCGAGGAGATATTTGAAAGTATATTCGCCGTTTTCTTCCGAAACGAGAGACGACGCCAAAATGGATTCGTCAGAAAAAAGGTATCCGGTTATAAGAGCCTGATAGGGCGTATAGTATACTTTTTTGTAATCTTCCATAGAATAGACTTTATAGTCTTTCATATTTTCGGTAAAGGCTACTTTATCCTTTCTGTAAAAGGATTCCGTCTCTACGTTTACGAAAGTCGAATGAGAATCTTCCTTTGCGTAGTGATATTCTCCGCTCCTGTCGAGCGACGAACTGAAATCAACTCTATAATTGATAAATAAAATCTGCGCGTTAAGATAGCCGTTCGTTTCCGAGTGATACGACTTTACCTTATTGGTAAGATTGTTGATATATGCATAAACCACGCTATTCGGGTTTTCTTTTAAATCCGAAACGGATTTATTCGTTTCCAAAACCGTGGATTCTCCGTCTAACGTCAGCGGTTCTTCGGTTTGCCCCGCGCAAGAAACCGCGATAAAAGCCGAAACGACGGCGATAATCGTCAATAAAATACAAGTTGTAATTTTTTTCATATCCTTTCCTCTTTAAAAAGCCGAGGAAGATCGCTCCTCCTCGGTCTATTATGCCTTATAACTGTTTACTTTATACTTTCATAGAATTCGGCGTTTGCCGTTTCGATATACGGCTCAACCCAGAAAGAAAGAATTCCGAAAGTGAGCAGGCAGAGCAATATCCAACCGATAAAACTCAAATGCAAGCAAAAAAGTTGCCATTTATGACCTTTCATCATTTCTATACTTGCCTTTCTTGCTTCGTCGGCGCTCATATTCGGGTTATCGTTTAAAATATAATAACTCATCGAATATCTGTAAGAAGCGATAATGCCGGGAATTACGAAAAGTAATGACCAGAGCGCGATAAAAACCGTATTTAACAAATACAAAATCAATGCCTGAACGAAGTTTTTGAAACCGTCGAACAAATTTTCTATCGCAATCTTATTTCCTCTGACGATATTTAAAATCATCATTGAAAAACCAAGCACCAAAGGTCCGGCAATAATAAGTTCTCCGACAAACGTTGCGCATAAAGCCCCGATTATCAATGACATAAGAAGATATGCGATGACAATCGTAGCCCAATTCCCGCTGAGTTTACCCCAAGCGGCTTTCCTTAAATCTCTTGCTTTCATTAAAAGCGACCTCCGTATTTTAATACTATATATAGTATACAACTTATAGTCGAAATTTGTCAAACGTTATTTGTATTTTAAAGAAAATAAAGCGCCGAGAAAAATCTCAAACGCTTTATTTCTGCCAATTTCATAGTCTTACTTGAATATCAAGTTGGTTCTATTATATATTTAGGCAATAAAAAAGTCAATCAAAATGATAGATACAATCTATTAAAATGATATTAAAAATTTTTATATGAGATATAATTTTTTCTTTTAAACAAATTCGTTTTTAGCGGATCTCGCAAAAAGGCATAGCAATTCGTCGAGCGGTTTTTTGTCTTCGTATAAAATATTGTAAACCGCTCTTGTGATCGGCAAATCGACGGAATACTTCTCGCCCAACAAAACGAGAGCCTTAGCGGTATAAACGCCTTCGGCGAGTTTTAAAAATTTCTCGCCTTTAAACAGCGCTTCGCCGTAACGTCTGTTGTTTGAATATTCCGAAAACAAAGTCGTTTCATAATCTCCGAGATGACAAAGCCCGTATGCGGAAAGTTCGTTTCCTCCCATAGCTTTAATAAGCCTTGCGACTTCTCTCGCGCCTCTCGCCATAAGCGGACCTTTCAAAGAGGAAAAGCCTCCCCCGTCTAAAACGCCTGCGGCGATCCCCATGACGTTTTTCGCGGCGGCTCCTATCTCGCTTCCTATTATATCGTTTCCGTAGTAAAATCTTATAAGGTCGCTTTTAAGTAAGTCGCAAAGGGTTTTAACGAGATTTTCGTCGTAACCGTCAATAACCATACAGTTTGGCTTGCCCGAAGTAAACTCTTGAATATGCCCAGGACCAACCCATACCGCAAGGCGGTTTTTATCGAAACCGCTCTCCGTCATTATTTCGGTAAGTCGTTTGCCCGTTTCTATTTCGATTCCCTTCATACACAGAATAATCGTCTTTTTATCTCCGCCGAGAGATTTTATTTGTTTCGCAAGATCTCTAAGTCCCTGCGATTTTATAGAAATAACGATATAATCGGCGGACGTTAACGCATATTCGAGGTCATCGGTCAAAAAAACTTTGTCGCCGAGTTCGACGTATTCGTTTTTACCCGTATTTTTAAGTTCTTCAAGCGACTGACTTCCCTTTCTTCCCCATTCCGTTACCGAAAAGCCCTTTCTTGCAAGATACCAAGAAATAAACGAGCCCCATCTTCCGCAACCCAAGACCGAAAAATTCATACTACGCTCCTCTTTCCTCTTCGAGATTTTCTCTCGCGCAGGACAGCATAAGTTTTATTCTGTTTTCCTGATTAACTTTCGTAGCGCCTGCGTCGTAATCTACGGCTACGATATTCATATCGGGATTTTTATCCTTTAAAGGCTTCATCATTCCCTTACCGCAAATATGGTTGGGGAGACAACCGAACGGCTGAGCGCAGACGATATTTTTTACTCCTCTTTCTTTAAGTTCGAGCATTTCCGCGGTAAGAAGCCAGCCCTCTCCCATTTTGACTCCGGTATTTATATACCCGTCTATAAGTTGACAAATGCGGTCGAATGAAGTCGGGCTATCAAATCTTCCGTCCTCTTTCGTGAGAGAGATAAACTGTTTTTGTCTTTTCAATAAAAACTTATATAAAATGACGAACAGCGGATATAAATTTTTATTCAATCCGAAAAGTTGATAGTCGGTAATTTTTGCGTGAACGGTATATAAAAAGAAATCGAGAAGTCCGGGAACAACCGGTTCGGCGCCCTCTTTTAAGAGAAATTTTTCAAGCCCGTTGTTACCGAGGGAGGAAAATTTTACGTAAATTTCGCCCACAACACCGACTTTTACGGCATTTCTTTTTTCGACGGGAATTTCTTTGAACTTGCGTATTATCTCGCGGCAATTATCTTTGACTTTTTTAAAGCCTATCCCCATTTTCGAAACTTTTTTGCCGAGTTCGGCGGTAATTTTAATGGCGAGTTTTTCGGCGTCGCCCTTGTTTATTTCATAAGGCGCGACTTGATTTTTAAGCGACATAATAAGGTCGCCGTAAAATATGCAGTAAAACAGCCTTATAATAAGACCTGCGGACAGAGTAAACCCGGGGTGTTTTTCAAGCCCGTTCATACTTAAAGATATAACGGGAACGAAAGGATATCCCGCTTTTTCGAGCGCCTTTCTCAAAAGGAAAATATAATTGGAAGCGCGGCAACCTCCGCCCGTCTGAAAATAAATGAGGGCGGTTTTATGCGGATCGTATTTACCGCTTTCGAGCGCCTCGATAAACTGACCGATTACAAGTATAGCCGGATAGCAAGTGTCGTTATGAACGTATTTAAGTCCCGTTTCGGCAACGCTCGGCGAATGATTCGTGAGAACTTCCATATCGTAACCATAAGACGAAAGCATTTTGGTTATTAAATCGAAGTGCATCGGGAGCATATCCGGAACGAGAATTTTATAGGTTTTTTTCATTTCCTTATTAAAGGGAATATATTTTAAATCTTTTTGCATAACTTCACCTATAAGTCGATTATCGAAGGTTTTCTCTTTCTCGTAAAGCGCCTATAAGGCTACGAAGTCTTATTTTGACGCTACCGAGATTTGTAATTTCGTCTATTTTAAGTTGAGTGTATAACTTACCGCCGTTTTCGAGAATTCTTCTGACTTCGTCGGTTGTAATGGCGTCTACTCCGCAACCGAAAGATACGAGTTGACAAAGTTCGACGTCGTCGTTTTCGACTGCGAACTGCGCCGCTTTATAAAGTCTCGAATGATAAGTCCATTGATTTAAAACTTTTACGCCGATATTTTTTTTCTCGGCGAGATGACATACGCTGTCCTCGCTCACGACGACAAAACCGAGCGACCTTGCGAGTTTGTCGATATTATGGCATATTTCGTTGTCTATATGGTAAGGTCTGCCCGCCAAAATCAAGGTTTTTAAATGATTTTTTCTCGCAAATAAAAGACTTTCTTCTCCTCTTGTTTGAACCCACTTTTTGTATTGAGCGAACTTTTCGAACGCATAGTCGACTGCGACGTCGACTTCTTTTTTCGAAATCTTAAATTTATTGCCGAAAATGGAAAAAATTTCCTTTTTGAGTTGTTTTTTATCGTTGATATTGAGATAGGGGTAAAGAAAATCCACTTTACCGAGTTCTTCGACGTTTCCCGAAAGAAGTTCGGAATAGTATGCGACGACGGGGCAATTATAATGATTATCCGAGCCTTTATCGTCAACGTTGTAGGGAAGACAAGGGTAAAATACCCCGTCTACGCCCTCGTCGATGAGCGTTAAAACGTGTCCGTGCATTATTTTGGCTGGATAACACGCCGTGTCCGACGGAATTGTAAACTGCCCTCTTTCGTAAATTTTCCTGTTCGACAACGGCGACACTTTCACGGTAAATCCGAGCCTGTCGAAAAGACTAAACCAAAGTGGAAGAAGTTCGTAATTCCCAAGGCATAAAGGAATACCTATTTTATAATTTTTATCCTGTTTGAAAGACTGCTTTAAATTAGTTAAAAAGTTACGTTTATCGTCATATAGGTCGGGTAATTCAGTATAATCGCCCTTTTTGACGACGGGTTTTTCGCACGAATTGCCCGAGATAAACGACTTGCCGTTTCCGAAGGTATTGACTGTCAGATGACAATGATTCTGACAGCCGTTACAAAGGACGGACTTTGCCGTATGCGAAAAGTTTTCAAGTTGTTCCTTTGAAATTAAATTGCTATCCTCGCATTGCATAGAGTATAGCGCAGCGCCGTAAGCGCCCATAAGACCTGCTATATCGGGGCGAATGACGTCGAAGCCGAGTTCTCTTTCAAACGCTCTTAAAACTGCGTCGTTATAAAAAGTTCCGCCTTGAACTACGACGTTTTTCCCGAGTTCGCTCGCCGAATTTGCCCTTATAACTTTGTATATTGCATTTTTTACGACGCTCGACGAAAGCCCAGCCGAAATATCTTCTACGCTTGCGCCGTCCTTTTGGGCTTGTTTTACGGACGAATTCATAAACACGGTGCATCTGCTTCCGAGATTTACGGGATGAGAGGCAAAAAGACCGAGTTTAGCGAAATCGGCTATCTCGTAACCGAGCGCCCTTGCGAAAGTTTCGAGAAAGGAACCGCACCCCGACGAACACGCTTCGTTAAGCATTATCCCGTCTATCGCGCCGTTTTTTATCTTAAAACACTTAATATCCTGTCCGCCTATATCGAGTATAAAATCGACGTTCGGGCGGAAAAATTTAGCAGCCGTATAGTGCGCTATGGTTTCGACTATTCCTTCGTCGACGAAGAAAGCGTTTTTAATAAGTTCCTCTCCATATCCCGTAACGGCGCTTCCGCCGACAGTCGTTTCGGGAGATAAAGCCCCGTATATATCGAGCAATCGCTCTTTTACTATTTCGAGTGGGTTGCCTCGATTTGAGCCGTAATAACTGTATAAGAGGTCTTTATTCTCTCCTATTACGACGAGTTTGGTCGTCGTGCTTCCGCAGTCTATACCGATATATATTTTACCTTTATAGTCTTTTAGTTGTCCTTTTTTTACGCTGTCTTTTTCGTGGCGAAGTTTAAACTCTTCATACTCTTTTTCATCATTAAAAAGAGGTTTTATCTCCGCGCTGAGTTTTATAGGTTTAGCGCTTTGAATTTTATTTATTAAACTTTTAAGCGACGTTTCTTCCGCCGTTTTTTCCGCGAAATAGGAAGCGCCGAGCGCAACCGCAAATCTGCCGTAATCGGGGAAAACCGCATTTTCGTCCGAAAGATTTAAAGTCTCTTTAAAACTCTTTCTCAGTCCCTTTAAATAATATAACGGACCGCCGAGAAAAAGAACTTTTCCGTCTATTTTTTTTCCTCTCGCAAGTCCTGCTATGGTCTGATTTACGACCGCCTTATAAATACTTGCGGCGACGTCTTCTTTTCTCGCTCCTTGGTTTAAAAGAGGTTGGACGTCGGTCTTGGCGAAAACACCGCAACGGGAAGCGATGGGATAAAGTTTTTCGGCTTTTAAACTGAGTTCGTCGAGTTCGCCTACCGTAACGTTTAATAAAGTCGCCATCTGGTCGATAAAAGCGCCCGTTCCTCCGGCGCAACTGCCGTTCATTCTCTCGTCCGTTCCGCCGCCGTAAAAAATTATTTTCGCGTCCTCTCCGCCGAGTTCGATAACGCAACTCGTA
Source organism: uncultured Eubacteriales bacterium (assembly GCA_902797945.1). Taxonomy (GTDB): domain Bacteria; phylum Bacillota; class Clostridia; order Christensenellales; family Borkfalkiaceae; genus UBA10281. The sequence continues at coordinate 11,340 of CADBUU010000063.1, forward strand.
TCCGGTTCTTTTCTCTTAACGACCTCGCCTTCGGCGTAAACTTCCTGCGTGAATTGAATTCCAGTCTCTTCGGAAAGCCCGAGCCCTGCCGAACCCGATATTGCGCATTTTATGGAAATATCCCCGAATTTTTCAAAAATCTCGTTTAATAATTCCGCCGTCTTTTCTCTGACAGCGGAATTATGCCTTTCGTATTTTTCAAATTCATTATTTTCGCCTTTTCTCAAAACCACTTTCGCCGTGGTGGAGCCTATGTCTATTCCGAGCGAATACAAATCCATCTGAGTTCTCCGATCACTTTTTAAACGTCAACTTTTTTTCCTGTCCCTTAATAAGCCTCGATATATTCTGCCTATGGAGCCAGATAACCAAAACGGGCGCCGAAACGCATAAAATCATTTCGGGTAAAGTTATCGCGCCGTCGAAAACGCCTGTAAAATAGAATATCAGTCCGCAAGACAGAAGCGCGATAGCCGCGCAGACGGAAGACAGCGAAACTATTTTACTTATAAAGAAGACTATCAAAAACACGCCGAGAATTATAAGTAAAACTCTCCAATCGCATATAAGCGCAAGCCCTGCTCCCACGGAAATGCCCTTGCCTCCCTTAAACTTAAAAAACAACGGGAACGCATGCCCAACAAGGCACGCTCCGCCTGCAACCGCCTTACATATATTTCCCAAATATAAATTTTGCGTGTTTGCGATAATTTCAGCCAAAAACATTGCGAGGACGCATTTGCTGAAATCTGCTAACAAAACGATAAGAGCGCCCTTCCAGCCGTATACTCTCGCCATATTCGTCGCGCCCGCGTTTCCGCTGCCGTGTTCCCTGACGTCGCCTTTATAAGCGAGTTTGGAAACGATTATGGAAAAACTTACCGAGCCTAAACAATATCCTATAATAATTGAAATAAGTATAAATAAAAAGTCCATACTGTAATTTTATCACTTATAATCACAATTTGTCAATCAAATACTTTTAGATAAAAATAATTTCACTTTAAGGTGTAAATTCTTTACTTAACGTTTATAAAATGATATAATTTTGCAAGAGGTAAATTATGAAAATATTGATAATAAGGCACGCCGAACCCGACTATACGATAGATTCTATCACCGAAAAAGGTAAAAGAGAAGCGCAATTTCTCGCCGAGAGAATAAGCGAGTTAAACCCGACGGCTTTTTTCGTTTCACCTTTGGGAAGAGCGAGAGATACGGCGAAATATTCGCTCGAAAAATGCGGAAAAAACGGCGAAATCAAAGATTGGCTCATAGAATTCGACACTCTTATTTATAAAAATGAAATCAAGAACCGCTGTCACCCTTGGGATAGACTTCCCGACGAATGGACGGAAATAAAAGAATACTTTGACAAAGATAAATGGTATAACGTTCCCGTAATGGCTGAGGCTAAAATGAAAGACGCTATCGAACGAGTATATAACGGCGTCGACGAAACGCTTAAAAATTTCGGTTACGAACGCTATCGTAATTACTATAAAGCCGTAAAGCCGAACGAAGATACGATCGCTTTCTTTTGTCATTTCGGAGTGGAATGCGTAATTTTATCTCACCTTTTAAATCTTCCCTTAATGCCGCTATGGCACGGCTTTATCGCTCTCCCGTCGTCCGTTACGACAATTTGCACGGAAGAAAGAAAAGAGGGTATAGCCTATTTCAGAGCTTCTTCCTTGGGCGATATATCCCACCTCTATAAACACGGCGAAGAGCCTTCTTTCGCCGGGAGATTTTGCGAAACGTTTTATAATACGAATCAAAGGCATTAAAAGTAAAAACGACTGCGAAAACGCAGTCGTTTTTTTGTATCGAGCCGACCTGTAAGCCGAGTTCTGTCATTTAACGCGGTTATCTATCTACCCTTGCCGTTGCCGACAAGATCAAGCGACGTTTTGCGAACGATTCCGACCGGCTATCTTATGAACCGTTCCTATCTTGCTCCGAATGGGGTTTACACAGCGCGCCCCGTTACCGTGGCGCCGGTGAGCTCTTACCTCGCCTTTTCATCCTTACAAACGAAAACGTTTGCGGTAATTTTCTGTTGCACTTTCCTTGAAGTTGCCTTCACCGTCCGTTAGGCGGCATTCTGCCGTATGGAGCTCGGACTTTCCTCGTGAAATCTCTTTCCCGCAACCGCGCAATCGACTCGACGATTGTCATTATATCACTTTTTGTTTGTTTTGTCTACCGATTAAAGATTTTCTCTCGTTTTTTATTATTATGGAAATTATCTGCCTTATATTTACGCCGACAAAACTTTTACATATTAAAAACCGCAAGGAAACCCCTTGCGGTTTTTAGTTGTTGACTATTATTTAAATAATCTTTATTCGCCTAACGTAACTTATTTTTCCAAACGCAAATTCTTGATATAAACCAAATCGCTTTTGGTATTAAGTAAATACAGATATCTCGTTGCGTCGGGCGTTGCGTTGGCGAGCGTAAGAGTGTAAGTATACCACTGTCCCGTCGTCAATTCGCTTCTTTGAACTACTCCACCCTGAGCATTTGTCGTAACGTAAGTTACTCCTTTAAGAGCGTCTATATACGGTTGGAAAGATATCGCCGTTCCTCCCCAATACGCTTCGAATTTTAAGGTCGAATAGGTCGTAAGAGCGCCGCTTGCCGAATCGAAAATA
>CADBUU010000064.1 GCA_902797945.1 uncultured Eubacteriales bacterium
CCGGACCGACAGGCGCCACAGGCGAGCAAGGTATACAAGGCGAAGTCGGACCTACCGGACCGACGGGTGCCACGGGCGAGCAAGGTATACAAGGTGAAGTCGGACCTACGGGCGCGACGGGCGCTACGGGCGAAGTCGGACCTATCGGACCGACAGGAGCCACGGGCGAGCAAGGTATACAAGGCGAAGTCGGCCCTACGGGTGCGACAGGTCCTACCGGACCGACAGGACCTACGGGGACTGAAATAATAGCGGCGGCAGCGATTATCGACGTCGCGCAGACTGCGACGACCGAGGAGATTGCGGCAACCGTAAACGAAATACTTTCCGCTCTCCGTCAGACGGGTATAATCGAAACCTAACCGAAATAAATAACAAAGCGCCTTTGCATTTGCAAAGGCGCTTTACTTTTATCGTTAAGTAACAAAGTATTGTTTTTAATTCATCTGACACGACGTTATTTATTCGTTTAATACGTTATTGTTCATTTGTCTGACACGGTTTAATTCATTCATCAAACACGGTATTATTCATTTATCAGACGCAGTATTGTTCTTTATTCATTTAACACAGTATTGTTCATTCGTCTGACACGATCTTATTTTTTTTCATCTTTTTGCCCGACGGCTTTAAGTTTGCCATGAGAACTATGGCGATTTGTAGCGGTATGCCGATAAAAAATATTATCCACATATTATATTCGAGCCACGATACATAAAAGTAAGTTATCAGCGACCAGATAAGAAAAGAAAAATATATAAATCCGTAAAGCCTCGACCCCCAAAAGAAATTAAAGAAAATTGCCAAACCGAATGATATTGGAACGCCGAGAACGAACAGTTGCCAAGGGTTTTGTTGAGTGATGATTTGGGCGTAAATATATACGACCGTTATCACGAACCAAAGCGTTACGATAGACAAAAGCGCTATCGTAAGTTTATTTCCTATTTGCAATTTACTTTTCTTTTCCGCTATCGGATTTGCGTTTTCCTCAAAAAAAGCGGAAATGGGAAGGTTGTATATTTTTGCCAATCTGTCGAGCGTTTCGACGTCGGGAGTTACTTCCCCTTTTTCCCATCTCGAAACCGCTTTATCCGAATATCCGACTTTTTCGGCAAGTTCGAGTTGAGTAAGTTTATTCGCTTTGCGAAACGATACGAGATTTTCGCTAACTATATCTTTTATCTCTTTCATAGGTAAATTGTATCACAAAAACAATCAAAAATCAACTGTGGAGAGAAAAAATTTCGGCAATTCTCGCTATGCGAGAGAGGGGAATTTTACTCTCGTTAGAAGGTTTTGACGTTTAGAGCCAAAAATTCTTTTTTCTCTTGCCTAAAAAATTTTAAAGATATATAATTTAGCCGAGATGAAAAAGCGCGATACACAAATCATATATTATTCCGACGAGCAAAAAGACGAATTTGCTTTCGACCAAAAGAAAGACGTAGAAGTCGGACCCGATTTCAAATATATCCGAAAAAGTCGTTTATGGAATTTTTTGGCGTTTTTAGCATACCGTTTTATTATGACGCCTATCGCTTTTATATATTGCAAAATAAAGTTCAAACTTAAAGTCAAAAACGCGGAGGTTATAAAACCTTACTTAAAAGAGGGAATTTTTATTTACGGAAATCACACCCTCGAAGCGGGCGACGCCTTTATTCCGAACGTCGTTACTTTTCCGAAAAAGACTTACGTCATCGTGCGTTCGGCAAACATTTCGACCAAGGGGACCAAAAACTTTATAATGATGAACGGCGCTTTGCCGATACCGACCAAAATAACGGGCATGAGAAATTTTATGAACGCTATCGAAAAGAGGTTGTTGCAGGGAAGCGCGATAATGGTTTATCCCGAAGCGCATATTTGGCCGTATTATACGGAAATAAGAAATTTCAAGGGCGTTTCGATGACTTATCCCGTTAAATTCTCCGCTCCCTCTTTTTCTACAACCGTTACTTTCGTAAAACCAAAGAGAGGAAAAAAGCCGAACGTCGTCGTTTACGTCGACGGGCCATTCTTTCCCGACGAAGGGCTTACCGATAAGGAAAAGAGCGAAAATTTAAGACAAAAAATATACGACAAAATGCGCGAAAGGTCAAAACTTTCGAATTACGACTATATAAAATACGTCAAAAAGGAAGAAAAAAATGGTTAACCTTTTATTTTCGGGAAACGACTACGTTTTCGACGGCGTTTTGACCTGTCTTTTATCGATTTTCAAAAGAACCGAAAGCAAGGAACCTTTCAGAGTTTATATTTTTACTATGGACGTTACGAGAATAAAGTCCGCCTATAAGCCGATAAATTCCGAAACCGTTGCCTTTTTAGAAAAAGTCGCTAAATCTTATAATCCCGAAAACGAAATAATTTTAAAAGACGTCGGAAAATCTTACGATAAAGAACTTGCGTATTGTCCCAACGAAAGCGCCTACTGTTCGCCTTATACCCTTTTAAGACTTTTGGCGGATATAGAACTTCCCGAAGTCGAAGATAAACTCTTGTATCTCGACGCCGACATTATGTTTAACAGAGATATTTCGCTTTTATACGATACGGATACGGAGGGCTACGAGTATGCGGCGGCTCGCGACCATTACGGAAAATTTCTTCTCCGTCCCGACTATATAAACGGCGGCGTTCTGCTTTTCAATATGAAAGAATGCAGAAAAACGGGAATTTTTGCCAAGTCGAGAGAAAAACTCCGTCAAAAGAAAATGCTATTCGCCGATCAGGACGCTCTTTTCCGTTCGACGACGAGAAAAAAACTTTTGCCGCAAAGATACAACGACCAAAAATTTTTACATAAACATACCGTCGTTCGCCATTTCAGCAAGAGATTGTTTTATCTGCCTTACCCCCATACCGACAATATTAAACAATGGCAGGTCGATAAGGTCAGAAAAGTGTTCGGCTATCATCAATTCGACGACGTATTCGACGAATATTTGCGATTAAAGAAAATTTTCAGCAAGGAGAATCAACACAATGAAAAATAAAGACGTTATACTTTTTTTTGCTTGCGGAGAATCTTACGTTCCGTTTTTAGGCGTAGCGCTCCAATCCGTTACTTCCCACACATCACCCGACAGAAATTATATCGTTCGTTGCCTATATACCAACAATATAAGCGAAGAGGCTAAAAATCGACTTATAGGCGCTTATTCGAAAGGTAATATGAGCGTAGAGTTCGTCGACGTAAGCGGGGCGATAAAAAATTGCGAAGGTAAACTCCACACGAGAGATTACTACACGAAGTCGACTTATTACAGGCTTTTTATCCCCGAATTATACCCGGAAATAGATAAAGCCCTCTATCTTGACAGTGACATCGTCTTATTGGACGACGTGGCAAAACTCTACGACGAAGATTTAGGAGATAATTTCGTGGGCGCTATTCCCGACGAATCCGTTCAGATAATCGACGAATTCAAACTCTACACCGAAAACAGGATAGGTGTTGAAAGTTGCCGTCAATATTTTAATGCGGGAGTTTTGCTTCTGAACTGCAAAAAACTAAGAGAAATAGGTTTTGAAAGCAAATTTCTCTCTCTTATAAACGAGGTTACTTTTAACGTTGCGCAGGATCAGGATTACCTTAACGCTATTTGCAAAGGCAACGTCAGTTTTTTACACCCCGGCTGGAACAAAATGCCGATTGACGGTGTTAAGGTCGACGAGAAAGATATAAAGTTGATACATTATAATCTTTCGTTTAAGCCGTGGCTTGCGGACGGGATAAAATACGAAGAATATTTTTGGAAATATTCCGACCAGAGCGAATTTTCGTCCGAAATTAGAGAAAGAAAGGCAAAAACGGGCGGAGAAGTTAAAAAAATCGCCGACGGACAGACCGAAAATCTTATCGCCGTCTGCAAAACACAAGGCGAAGACCGCGCGGAGAACGAAAGGATAAACAAAATAGTCAAATCTATTATGGACCGTTCGCCCGAAAGGTTGGGAATTTTAAAGAAAATAAGCGAATACGAGCGCAACGGTTGGTTTGACAAAGACGTCGAAAACGACCCCGAAGGCAGAATGATAATGCCCGGCGAGGTCGACTATACGAGAAAGAAAATTTCAAGCAAAATAATGACGAAATACGCTTATTTTATCGCGAGAAAATATCTCAACGGCATAATTAAAAGCGGGGATATAGTCGTCAAAAAAATAAACGGACTTGAAAATTTCGCCAACTTAAAAAGCGGAGCAATAATAACGTGTAACCATTTCAGCGCAATGGACAGTTTCGCAATGCAGATACTCTACGACAAGTCGGGACATAAAAAACGCAAGATGTATAAAGTCATCAAAGAGGGAAATTATACAAGTTTTCCGGGATTTTACGGGCTTTTGATGAGAAATTGTTACACCCTTCCGCTGAGTTCAAATCTCGTTACGATGAAAGAATTCATTTCCGCCGTAAACAGTATTTTAAGCAAAGGGAATTTCGTTCTTATTTATCCGGAACAGGCCATGTGGTGGAACTACCGTAAGCCGAGACCTCTTAAAAAGACGGCTTTTAAAATCGCCTCCGAAAACAACGTCCCCGTTCTCCCCGTTTTTATAACTATGCAAGACGGCGCAAAAATCGGAGCCGACGGTTTCCCGACTCAGGAATTTACCATTAACGTCGGAAAGCCAATTTACAGAAAAGAAGGCCTTTCCGACAGCAAAAACGCCGTCGAAATGATGGAAGAAAATTTCAGCGTCTGGAAAAATTTCTACGAAGAAGAATACAATCTTCCTCTCGAATACAATATCGCAGAATAATTTTAAACTAAAACTCGCCGCAACTTACTTTTCCGCGAGTTTTAGTTTTATAAAGGAGAAATATGGGGAACGTTATCATAAGATATTTCAAACCTTCCGACAGAGACGGCGTGAGAAAAATCTGCGCCGATACTTCGGCTGAAATTTACAGAAAAAAACCAAAACTTCGGGAATGTATGTGCAATATGTTCGTCGATTACTACATAGAGCAGGAGCCGGAAAATGTCTTAGTTGCCGAGGACGAAGAAAGCGGTTATATTTGCGGATATATCGTCGCTTCGACAAATCCGGACAAATTTAAGGAAAAACAAAAGAAAGTCTATTCGCCGATGATACGAAAAAAAAGATTGTATCTCGGATGGTTCAATTCTATTTGCGCCGTCGTTTCCGCTGATCTCGATAAGACTTACGGGGGTGGCTTTCATATAAATATCGCTACCGACCGTCAGGGCGAAAAACTCGGACCGAAACTCCTTACCTCGATGGGCGTTCATCTTAAAAACAAAGGGGTAAAATATCTCTATCTCGTTACGAAAAACAGAAAGACGAGAGGTTACGGATTTTATTCTCATTACGGGTTTAAGGAAGTAAAGAGGTATTTCCTTGGCTCGCTCGCGCTTACTTTCGATTTGAGCGGCTTGGAAGAAAAAATAAAAAAATATTTATAATATGACAAACTGTTGTCATCTTTTCAGTCTTATAATAAGCGTGTAAAAAGACGTGAGGTGACGATATGTTCGTGGAAAATTTATTAGATAACGGTTTTGCTTGGAAAAAAGAAAATAACGCCGAAAGACAGTTCAATATAGCGCAGAAATTGTTTTACGGAAGCGAAAACTCAGAGGATATATCGAACGCTTCCGAATGGTATGAGGAGGCCGCTAAAAGAGGACATTCCGAAGCTCAGTTTATGAGCGGTTACATATTGCAGACGGGTTTGGGAGGAAAAGTAAATTATAAAAAAGGCGCGGAATATCTGAAAAGAGCGGCAGGAGGAGACAATATTCAGGCGATACTTACCCTTGCGAGAAGTTATTATTACGGCGCCGGCGCGCAGAGAAAAGTCGGGAAAGCGATAAAAATGTGGAAAAAGGGAACTCTTTTGGGCTGTCCCGAAGCGGAATATTATTTGGGGCTTTGCTATTATAAAGGCGAACATCTCCGCAAAAATAGCCAAAAGGCTAAATATCATTTCCAAAAAGCGCTCGAAGGGGGATTTATTCCCGCCGAGTCCGTTTTGTTCGAAATGGATAAAGAATAAAATATATTATACGCATTGACTTGAAAAAAAGTTCTAAACCTTTTTCGTTTGCCATATTATAATACCGTATCGGAGGTAATAATATGAAAGACGGAATGGAATATGCTGAAATGCTTGAAATGCCCGTGTCGACTTGCGACGTCGTATTCAAGCCCGCTAAGCGCAAAAAAAGGAAGAGCCTTAAAGACGAAGTAATAGCGAAGGTAAACGGTTTTCCTTTCAAAAGACGTAAGGGCGAGGTAAAAGAAGAAATAAGCGACGAGATTTTGGATGAAGAAACCGAAAAGAGCGAAGAAGTCGTCAGGACGAGGACTAAGAGGATAAAGGAGAAAAAACCGAGGAAAAAATTAAAGTTCGATTTGGTTTATGCCGAAGGGGCGGCGGTTTTCCTTTTGGTCGCGGCTATTTTGCTAACCAACGTATTTTGGGAAGACAGCGGAATAAACAGAATCTTTAAAAATACGTTCGGCGTTTCTTCGGCAAAAACCGATTCGAGGTCTTATATGACTTTCAGCGCCAAGTCGCCGAGCGAAGAACTCAGCGCCAATTTAAGCGAAGGCGTTATGACTTTTTCGGGAAAAGGCGCAATATATCCCGTATGCGAGGGGAAAATTTCGGCGGTCGAAAAGGGCGAAGACGGCAAATATACTTTGACCGTAAATCACAGCGACGTTTTTAAAACCGTAATAAGCGGAGTCGATTACGTCTACGCCGAAGTCGGAGAAGAGGCGTATAAATATATTCCCATAGCCTATTTAAACGAGGGTAACGCAAACGTCAAACTTTACAATGACGGAACTCTCCTTACCGGTTATCTTTTGGAGAACGGCTCGATAATATGGGAAAGTTAAATATAAGCATACACCCATTGTTCTTCTTATTTGGATTATACTTTGCCGCAACGGGCAAAGTATTTTCTTTTCTCGCTTTTACTTTTACCGCCGTGATTCACGAAGTCGGGCATGCTTTTGCGGCTGAAAAGTTGGGCTATAAGTTAAAAAACGTCTGTCTTATGCCTTACGGCGCCGTCATTTCGGGCGACGTTTCCGGTCTTAAACTGATCGACGAGATAAAAATAGTAATTGCCGGACCGCTTATAAATCTTGCGCTCGGAGCTTTTACTCTTGCGCTTTGGTGGATATTCCCGGAAAGTTATCCCTATACGGAACTTATGGCGACGGCAAATTTTTCTCTTTTTTTTATAAATCTATTGCCGGCGTTTCCTCTCGACGGGGGAAGGCTTTTACTCGCCCTTTTGTCGCTTAAACTCAAAAAAAAGACAGCGGTAAGAGTTGCCAGAATAACGGGCGTTGCGCTCGGCGTCGGTATGGTCGGGTTATTTGTATATTCGCTGTTTACAGAGCCTAATCCTTCTATATTGTTCTTTGCGTTTTTTATGATATTCGGGGCGCTCGACGTAAGAAAGGAAAATTCTTATTTTTCGATAGCGCAGAGTTTTTCGTTCGAAAAAATAAAGAGAGGAAAAGAGATAAAAACGCTTGCTATAACCTCGGACTATACTTTAAAAAAACTGTATCCCCTTTTAAACGACGAATATTTATATAGATTGGTCGTTTATAAAGCGGATAAGTCATGCGTGGAGATAGGGCCGAGCGAACTTGCCGAAATTTTCGTTCGTAAATCTCTTTACGACAAAATTATTTGAAAAAGGCGAAATTTCGCACTAATATCACACAAAATAAAAAAAACGAATTGACAAAGAGCCGGTGATATATTATAATATATAAAGATTATTATAAGGGGGTTTGTCGGTCCTTTCGGATAATTTTGTTTTCGACTGAAATTTCAGGTTGGGGAAAAATACGATAAACCCGATTTTTTGAAAGGAAAATATATTTATGATAGAAGAAGTGCTTAAAAGCGTGCGCGCAGCCGAAGAGGAAGCGAGCGAAATCCGCCGTCTTGCCGATGAGAACGCGGAAAAAAGGAGAGCGGAGGCGGACAAGCGGGCGAGAGAAATTTCAGAAAACGCAAAGAAAAACGCCAAGGCTGAAAAAAGCGGAATATTGTTAAACGCCGAAGCCGCGGCAAGCAAAGACTACGAAAGCGCTATGGCTGAAAGCAAAAAAGAATGCGACAGGTTGATTTTCGATCTCGACGGTAAAGCGGAAGAACTTTCCGTAGAGATTTTTCGGAGGTTAAAAGATGGCGGTCGCTAAAATGTCGGTGATGACGCTCGTCGGACTTATTTCCGAAAAGAACGCCATACTTGACGAAATGCAAAAATGCGGAGCGGCGCAAATACGTTCCGCCAAAGAATACGCCTTTACGAAAGGGAACGGTTCGGTAAATGACGTCGACATTCTTTCATTAAAAGAAAGGACGGAGAAATGTATCGAAATTATATCTTCGGTTGTCGACGAGACTTCGCCTAAGGAAAGGAAAGACGTTTTCGTAAGCGACGGTTTTTCCGTTTCGAGGAAAGAATTTTTTTCAATGTCCGAAAAAGGCGAGAAAATGCAAAGTCTTATTTCAAACGTCGAACGCCTTCAAACAGACAGGAACGAAGTTAAACTTAAAGCGACGAAGAAGGGAAGCGAGATAAAGACTTACGAACCATACGCCGAGATAAACGAAAAATTCTCGTTTTTTAAGGATACCGATTGTTCGTTGGTGAGGTTTGGACTTATCGGGGCGGACAAGCTGTTAAAAACCGAAAATCTCGCGACTGAAAAGGGATTTGTTTTCGAAACGGTCGGGAGATACAATTCGGACTATATCGTCGCCGTAGTCGCTCTGAAAAAAGATAAAGAGGAAGTCGAAGATATTCTTTCTCAGGCAGGTTTCAGAAAATGTCCGTTCGAGGGTGATTTTACCGCCGAGGAAAAAATAAAATTGCTTACGGACGAATACGACGGATTTATTGCGGAAGATGAAAAAATACGCGAGGAATTGTTCGGATATTCTAAATCGGTAAGGGATTTGAAGATATATGCGGACTATCTCGGTTTTTGCATCGAGAAAAAGCAAGCGGAAGGCAACTTCAAAGAAACTGACGCCGCGTTCGTGATGGAAGCGTTCGTTCCCACCGACAAGACCGAGGATGTCGAAAGCGGAATAAAACAAGTTACGCAGGCGGTTTTCGTGGAATTCGAGGAAGTTCCGGAAACCGAATTTGCGCCGACTTTAAATAAAAACGGTAAAATAGTAAGGAATTTCGAGGCGGTAACGAATATGTATTCCGCGCCGAAATACGGGGCATTGGATCCTAATGCCGTAATGTCCTTCTTCTTCTCGTTGTTTATGGGAATAATAATGGCCGACGTCGGATACGGTCTAATGATGATAATCGGCGGATTTCTCTTTGCGAAAAAACAGAGAGAGGGCTCTTCGGTTGCAAGAATGGCTAAGGTGTTCGCTTACGGCGGTTTCTTTGCCGTAATTGCGGGGGCGGTTTTCGACAGTTGGCTCGGCTACCCCTTACTTCGGGTAACGATGGGCGAAGGGTATAACGCCTTTTACGAAGCTCATCTGAATCAGATAACGGCGATGACTTCGATTGCCGGCATAGATATTCCGGCAATACTGATGTGGTGCCTCGCTTTCGGAACTTGCCATTTAGGAGTAGGACTTTTGATGAAAGCCTATCAGGATTTTTCGAGAAAGAAAATTCTCGAAGGATTTTTCGGAGGAGTGGTTTGGGCGATAGTGATGTTTTCGCTTATCGTTTGGATATTCGGAGTCGCTACGGGCAATCAATCGCTTGCAAACGGCGGAATGTTCGTTACCGCAGGCTCGGCGGTCATAGGAATATTGACTGCGGGAATTGCCGAAAAGGGATTCGGGAAATTTACTAAAATATTCTCGTCGGCATACGGAATTATAAATTACGTTTCGGATATATTGAGTTATTGCAGATTATACGGACTTATGCTTTCGGGAGCGCAGATAGCGTCGATATTTACCAATACTCTGGCGATAGATATGCTCTTTCCGCAAGGCGTTATAGGGGTTGTTTTCGGAGTTCTGATAATAATTGTCGGAAACGTATTCAATCTTGCGATCAACCTTCTCGGAGCGTATATTCACGACGCAAGACTTCAATACGTCGAATTTTACGGCAAATTCTACGAGGGCGAAGGAGAATTGTTCACGCCATTCGGAAGCAGACTTGATCACTCGTATTTCGAGGGTTAGGATATAAATAATTAAAAAGCAAAACAATTCGGAGGAATTAAAACTATGGATGGAAAAGCACTTGGTATTTTAGGTATGGCAATTTGTATGATTTTGTGCGGAGGCGGCTCTGCATACGGTCTTTACAAAACGGGCGCCGCTGCGGCGGGAGTTTTGGCGGAGGACAATAAAAAATTCTCCAAAGTTCTCGTTTTGGCGCTTCTTCCCGCAACGCAGGGTATTTACGGTTTCGTTCTTGCATTTATGAAAAACGGCGCCGTTCAAGGCATAACCGAAATGGCTGCCGGCTGGCAAATGCTCGTAACTCTTTCTATTCTCGGAATCACGGGTATGCTTTCGGCGGTATTGCAAGGTAAAACCGCTGTTTCGTGTATTTACGCCGTAGGCAAAAACAGCGAAGGATCGGGAAAATATATTCTTTTCCCCGCAATGGTCGAGTTCTACGCTATACTTGCTCTCGTTCTCGGCATAATCATCTGATAAAGCGGTCGGTTTGAAGATGGAAAACGTTGAAAACCAAAAAAAGCCCGTTGACCGCATAACGGACGAGATAAGAAAAAGCGCCGAACTGTATGCCGAAAGCCTTTCGGCCGAAGCGGAAAAATACTATTCGGAAACGGTAAATAAAGCGGAGGCGGAAGCGAGCGACTATCTCATTTCCCAAAGGGAAGAGGCGAAAAAACAAGCCGAAGAGATAATTTCGAGGAAGTCTACGCTCGCTAAACTCGAAGCGAGAAAAAATTTACTCGGCGCAAGACAAAAACTCGTAGAAACGGTCTTTAAAAGGGCGGTAAATAAACTCAACGAGATGGATAAGAGCGATTATAAAGATTTTATAATTTCGCTTATTTCTTCCTACGCCGAAGAAGGGGACGAGGTTCTTTTACCCGAAAACTGCAAACTTTCGGTCGAAGAAATAGAAAGCGCCGATATAGTCAAGTCGAAGGGTTTGACCGTAAAGGGCGGCGGCAAGTTTAACGGCGGAATAATGCTCGTAGGAAAAAAATTCGATAAAGATCTCAGTTTTACGGCGCTTTGCGATTCCGTTCGCGAAAAAGCAGAGTCGGAAATAGCCGATAAACTGTTCAAGGATTGATTATGGCAGGAAAAGATACGGTTTTCGTCAACGGAATAATAAAATCCCGCGAAAAATACCTCGTTTCCAAGGAGTCGTTTTTGCGAATGGCGGAAGCGGCGAGCGCCGAAGACGCATTTAAAATTCTTCGCGAATATCCTTTCGGCGGCGAAAGCGCCGAGGGCTTGACTTTCGTCGATTACGAAAAACTTATTTCGGCAGAAAAGGATTTGTTTTCCGACTTTTTAAAGGAATACGCCGACGACAAGGTGTATACTTGCCTTCTTGCCAAGAACGATTTTCATAACGCCGAATGCGTTTTGCGAATTAAGCGAGCTTTTGCGGACGAGAGTATTCTTTTGCCCGAAGGCGTGGTTTCGGTAGAAAGGCTGAAAGAGGGTAAGGATATTCCCGAATACCTCTTAAAGCCGATGAAGGAAGCCGAAAAACTATTCGACGACGGAAGGGCTACGGGCGTTAAAGTAAGTTTGATATTTATCAAGGCGTATTACGCTTTTATGCTGAAAAACGTAAAAAACAAAGATTGGAAAGAAATACTTAAATACGAGATAGACGCAAAAAATATAGGCGTTGCCCTTCGGCAAAAAGACGTGAAAAAGGCGAAAGACGAATTTATAGACGGCGGCAATCTCAAATTCGATCTCTTTGATAAGATAATTTCGGGAGAAGACGGAAAGGCGCTTTCGGAAACGCTGAGAACGCCCTATTACGATTTGTTGAAAATCGGTCTCGAAGAGAGAGCGGAGGGAAAACCTCTCGTGTCTTTTGAAAAGAAGTCGGGCGATTTCGCAATGAATAGAATGAAGGAAAAGAGATATGAAACGGACGGGGTAATACCTCTTATCGTCTACGCTAACTATAAGGAAGCCGAGTTGAAGAACGTCCGTATGGTCATGGCGTTAAAAATCGCCGGGGCGGATAAAGAAGCGATCAGGTGGAGGCTGAAAGAGGGTTATGCAGGGTAAAACCGCAATAATAGGAAACGGAGACGGAGTTCTTGCCTTTAAAGCCGGAGGCGTTGACGCATATTCGGCTTCTGATCCTACGAAGGCGAGAGAAATTCTCCGAAAACTCGCTAAAACGTATAAAGTTATTTTTATTACCGACGATCTTGCGGTAGAACTCAACGACCTTATACAAAGAATGAACGAACAGGCGTATCCCGTAGTCGTTCCCGTTCCTTCGGAAAAAGGTTCGAACGGATACGCTGTCGAAAGAATGAAAGAACAGATGGAAAGGGCGCTCGGCGTCGACATACTGTTCGGCAGAGAGGAAAGATAAATGCAGGGAAAAATAGTTAAAGTTTCCGGCCCGCTGATAATTGCGGAAAATATGGCTGACGTCAAGATGTATGACGTCGTAAAAGTGGGCGAAAAACAACTTATAGGCGAAGTTATTGAACTTCGCGGAGATAGAGCATCCATTCAGGTTTACGAAGAGACTTCGGGGCTTGGCGTCGGAGACGAAGTGGTTTCTACGGGAAGTCCGTTGTCGGTAGAACTCGCCCCGGGACTCATAGAGGGTATTTTCGACGGTATTCAAAGACCTCTCGATAAACTCGTAGCCTCTTACGGAGACAGAATTACGAGAGGAATCAAGGTAGACAATATCGACCATGAAAAACTTTGGGAATTTACCCCGACAAAAAAAGCGGGCGACTACGTAAAGTCCGGCGACGTTTTGGGAACGGTGCAGGAAACGTCTATCGTTCTCCATAAAATAATGGTTCCTTACGGAGTCAACGGAAAAATAAGAAGTATAGAATCGGGTTCTTATAACGTCTTGCAGACGATAGCGGTGATAGACGACGGAGAAAAGGACGTCGACGTTTGTATGCTTCAACGTTGGCCTGTCAGAAAAGCCCGTCCGTATAAAGAAAAGATGACGCCTTCTATGCCGATGGTTACGGGACAGAGGGTTATCGATACCCTTTTCCCGATAGCGAAAGGCGGCGTTGCGGCTGTTCCCGGTCCGTTCGGAAGCGGAAAGACGGTCGTTCAACATCAACTTGCAAAATGGGCGGACGCGGAAATAATCGTTTACGTAGGGTGCGGAGAACGAGGAAACGAAATGACCGACGTTTTAAACGAATTTCCCGAACTTAAAGATCCCAAAACGGGCGAGCCTCTTATGAAAAGGACGGTCCTTATCGCAAATACTTCGGATATGCCCGTTGCGGCGAGAGAAGCGTCGATTTATACGGGAATAACCATTGCCGAATATTTCAGAGATATGGGATACAGCGTCGCCATAATGGCGGACTCGACTTCCCGTTGGGCGGAAGCGCTCCGAGAAATGAGCGGACGACTTGAAGAAATGCCCGGCGACGAAGGATATCCGGCGTATTTGTCGTCAAGACTTGCTGAATTTTACGAAAGAGCGGGAATAGTCAAGGTTTTGGGAAGCGGAGATACCGTAGGCTCGGTTTCGGCAATAGGCGCCGTTTCTCCTCCGGGCGGTGATTTGTCCGAACCCGTTTCGCAGGCGACTTTGCGTATAGTAAAGGTGTTTTGGGGTTTGTCGGCTCAACTTGCGTATAAAAGGCATTTCCCGGCTATCGATTGGCTTATAAGTTATTCGCTTTACGCAGACAGAATGGGCGAGTGGTATAACGCCAACGTCGGTGAAGACTTTATGTCTCTCCGTTCATTTATAATGAATATTTTACAGGAAGAGGCTAACCTCGACGAAATAGTTCGTCTCGTAGGTATGGACGCGCTCTCTTATAAGGACAGAATGACTATGGAAACGGCGAAAATGGTGAGAGAAGACTATCTCCACCAGAACGCTTTCCACGAAACGGATACGTTTACTTCGCTCGACAAGCAATACAGAATGCTTAAACTCATAAAAAAATTCTACGAACTCGGCAACGAGGCCGTCGCGAACTACGCCGACCTCGACGACGTGTTGAATTGCCCTGCCAAAGAGAGAATAGGAAGGGCGAAATATCTCGAAGAGAGTTCGATCGGGCAGTTCGACGATATAGAAGAAGAATTGACCGTTCAACTTAAAGCGCTTTCGCTCGGAGGCAGAGAAGATGTATAAGGAATATAAAACTATAAAGGAAGTCGTCGGACCGTTGATGCTCGTCGAGGGCGTCGAGGGGGTAAAATACGACGAACTCGTCGAAGTTACTCAAGATAACGGCGAAATAAGAAGGGGAAAGGTTCTCGAAGTCAAAGACGATAAAGCGGTAGTTCAGTTGTTCGAAAATACTCAGGGACTTAAAATTTCCACTTCGAAAGCGAGATTTTTGGGAAGAAGTCTTTCTCTTGCCGTATCGGGCGATATGCTTGGAAGAGTTTTCGACGGAATGGGCAACCCAAGGGACGGGGGCGCTCCCGTAATACCCGATAAAATAATGGATATCAACGGCGAGCCTATAAATCCTGCGGCGAGAAATTATCCGAATGAGTTTATTCAGACCGGCGTTTCCGCAATAGACGGACTTAACACTCTCGTCAGAGGTCAAAAACTTCCCGTATTTTCTATGAGCGGACTTCCGCACGCAGAACTTGCGGCTCAGATTGCAAGACAGGCGAAAGTCAGAAATTCCGACAGTAAATTCGCAGTCGTGTTCGCCGCAATAGGTATAACTTACGAGGAAGCCGAATATTTCATAGACGATTTCAGAAAGACGGGCGCTATCGAAAGGACGGTGTTGTTTACCAACCTTGCGAACGATCCGGCTATCGAACGTATAGCGACTCCCCGTATGGCGCTTACTTGCGCCGAATACCTCGCCTTCGAACTCGGAATGCACGTCCTCGTAATAATGACGGATATCACGAATTACGCCGAAGCGCTGAGAGAAGTATCGGCGGCGAGAAAGGAAGTTCCGGGAAGAAGAGGTTATCCCGGCTATCTCTATACCGACCTCGCTCAACTTTACGAGAGAGCGGGAAGAATAAGAGGCAAAGAGGGGTCTATAACTCAGATACCCATACTTACGATGCCCGAGGACGATAAGACGCACCCGATTCCCGACCTTACGGGATATATAACCGAAGGACAAATAATTCTTTCGAGAGATTTGTATAAAAAGGGCATAAATCCGCCTATAGACGTGCTTCCGTCATTATCAAGACTTAAAGATAAAGGAATAGGCGACGGCAAGACGAGAGAGGATCACGCCGACACTATGAACCAACTTTTCGCCGCATACGCCAAGGGAAAAGAATGTAAAGAACTTTCGGCTATTTTGGGCGACGCCGCGCTTACTCCTACCGATAAACTTTACGCAAAATTTGCGGAAGAATTTGAAAAGAATTACGTCGCGCAAGGCTTTACGACAAACAGAACGATAGAAGAAACCCTCGATATAGGTTGGAAATTGCTTAAAATCTTACCGAGAAGCGAACTTAAACGTATAAAAGAAAAATATCTTGAAAAATATCTCGATTGAGAAAGAGGTAAAAAATGACAAGGCTTAACGTCAATCCGACGAGAATGGAGTTGAAAAAACTTAAGGCGAGATTATCGACCGCCGTTAGAGGGCATAAACTCCTTAAAGACAAGTCGGATGAGATGATAAGGCGGTTTTCCGTTCTTATAAAACAAAATAAAATTTTACGGGAAGAGGTCGAAAGAGAACTCGGCGATTGTTTAAAACAATTTGCGTTTGTCGGAGGAACTACTTCGAGGGCGGAAATCGAGAAGGCGTTTTCTATGCCTTCCGTTTCGGTAAACGCAGATTTTTCAACGCAAAACGTTATGAGCGTGGAAGTTCCTAAAATCGAAGTGTCGGACAGTGTAACGGGCGATTTACCTTACGCTTATTTAGAGATAACCTCCGAGGCGGACTATTCGGTTGAAAAAATAGGAAAAGTCATCGGTAAAATGCTTAAACTCGCCGAAGTTGAAAAGACGGTTGCCATGCTTGCCGTAGAAATCGAAAGAAATAAGAGAAGAGTAAACGCTCTCGAATACGTCATGATCCCTCAACTCGAAGAGACGATAGGCTATATCAAGAGCAAACTTGACGAGAACGAAAGGGCGGCGACGACGAGACTTATGAAAGTAAAAAATATGATAGAAGAGCGTAAGGCTCAATAAAATAAAAATTTAAAGACTGCATTAGTGCGTCAGTAATAATCCCTATTACTGACGCACTAGTTATATTTGCCTATCGGCAAGTTATATTGCTTTCGCAGTTATATTTTGCTACGCAAAGTTATATTTAC
>CADBUU010000065.1 GCA_902797945.1 uncultured Eubacteriales bacterium
CGTTGACAGAGGCTATACGGACTATTCAAAAGAATACTTAACGCAAGAAGCACAAAAAATAAATTATACTATATAATAAATTTACCCCGCATTTTCCCCACTATTTACCCCACGATTTACTCCGTTTAGGGCGAAAATGCAGAAAATCAAGCCACTATGTTTTATAATACAAAAAATAAAAAACATAGAAAAAACCTGACGTTTTTACGTCAGGTATTGGCTGGGGTAGAGAGATTTGAACTCCCGAATGACGGAGTCAGAGTCCGTAGCCTTACCGCTTGGCGATACCCCAATTTTCAATTGCCAATATATTTTACTACATTTGTTGTTGATTTTGCAAGTGTTTTAATGCAATTTCTTCAAGTTTTTTAATTTTTTTTCGGCCTTCATTAAAACACAGTTCCAACGCAACCGTATCATATCTTGCGTCGTGGCTCGATATTTCTCTGCTTCCGAAAATCTCTCCCCCTCTTTTACATACGTCGTAGGGGTATATGTCGAAAAATTCGCACATCTCCGCTAACTTCGGATATTTTAAACCCGTATGATTTTGTCTCGGCAAGGCAATTATCGGGGTAAAAAATCTCATTGTATCGAGATCTTCTTTATATGCGAATTGTCTGTCAAGGTAGGAAAATTCAGCAATCAGAAACCCTATATCGAAACGAGAATTATGCGCGACAATGAGGTCGGCATTTTTAAAATCGTCGTATATTTCGTCGGCAGAACATGAAAACGTATTTCCTTGCGACAATTCCGCAAGCTTTTCAACGGTAAGCCCGTGAACTTCCGTGGCCGAAGGATCGATATATTCTACCGCAAAGTAAAAGTTTTTTCCGACGGTTTTCTCGCCGTCGGTCATAACGTATGAAAGTTGTATAATTCTACCCGGCCTTAACCCCGTCGTTTCGGTATCGAAGAAAATTATCATCAGTAAATTACTCCTAAAAGTAATATACCACAACTTTTAATTTTTTGCAAGTTTTTTTGGCATTTAAGTCTGCCTATAAGTCGATTATTCCGATTAAACGCATACCGCCGACGGTTTTATCCGTCGGCGGTTGTCTATTGATAATTATTTATTTTTCTTGGCTCTTCTTGCCGCTTCCTTGGCTTTCTTTTCGGCAAGTTCGGGATGAAGTCTTAATTCCTCTTCTTCCTTCGCTCTTCTTTCGAGTTCTACGACGGGAACGTAAGCTTTAGTTCCTTCGCCGTCCAAAATCGTAAGTTCGGTCTCCTTGTCGAACAAATGGCTGTGCATAATATCGATTGCAAGTTCGATCGTCTGATCTCTTTCCGTGGTTGTTCTCGAATCGACTTTCGCAATAAGTTGAGTTGCGGTTTCGACCAAACTCTTGACCTTGCCTTCTTCTTTGGCAGGTCCCTCGTTGTTGAATACGCAGTAAAGAAGAGTTTCCGCACCGAGTTTTTCAACAACGTCGACTCTTACGTCGATAATCGTCTCTCTCGAATTGTTGATGAAACTTTCTTCATCGTGAAGATCTTCGGGACGAACGCCGAAAATAACGGGCTTACCGGTATTGATATATTCATCGGGGTTGATGATCTTATCGGATTTTGATTTGGGAAGAGCAACCTTTCTGCCTTCGAATTCAACGTAAACCTTTCCGTCCGCTTTATCTTTGGTAAGAACAGCGTCGAAGAAGTTCATCTGCGGAGTTCCTATGAAGCCTGCGACGAAGAGGTTTGCAGGATAATCGTAAAGCATCTGCGGAGCGTCGACCTGTTGAATAAAACCGTCTTTCATAACGACAATTCTCGTTCCCATCGTCATCGCTTCGACCTGATCGTGCGTAACGTATATGAAGGTGGTTGCAAGTCTGTGGTGAAGTTTGGTTATTTCAGTTCTCATCTGAGCGCGGAGTTTAGCGTCGAGGTTGGAAAGAGGTTCGTCCAAAAGGAATACTTTGGGTTCACGAACGATCGCTCTACCGAGCGCAACTCTCTGTCTCTGACCTCCGGAAAGAGCCTTAGGCTTTCTTTGAAGGTAAGTTTCAAGACCGAGTATTCTTGCGGCTTCCTTAACTTTTTCATCAATTTCAGCCTTGGGTTTTTTACGAAGTTTAAGACCGAACGCCATGTTGTCGTAAACGGTCATGTGAGGATAAAGAGCGTAGTTCTGGAAAACCATCGCTATATCTCTGTCTTTGGGCTGAACGTTGTTCATAAGTTTTCCGTCGATATAAAGTTCGCCGTCGGAAATTTCTTCAAGACCTGCTATCATACGAAGAGTCGTCGACTTTCCGCATCCTGACGGACCGACGAAAACGATGAATTCTTTGTCCTGAATGTCAAGCGTAAAGTCGGTTACGGCAACGACGCCAGACTGATACACTTTGTAAATGTCTTTTAAAAGAAGACTTGCCATTTTTTTCCTCCTTGTATTGACGATAATCAATTTATATAATTATTATAAACCTTTTAAAATAAAACCACAACGGCATTTGTTACAAATTTTAACCCTTCATTTTATTTATTTTGTATATTTTACCCGAAAAAAATTTGACTTTTTTATATTTTATGTTATTATATTGATATAAAATACGAAAATTTAACTACGTAAAGAAAAAACAAGAGGAAATTATGGATATAAACAAATTTACGCCCACAGGAAAACTTGCAAAAAAGCATCTCGTTTCGCTTTCGGGCTATACGGAAGAAGATATTTTTGAAATTTTACACCGAGCCGACGGAATTTCCAAGAGTCTGGCAGTTGGGGAAAAACCTGTTTTTTTAAAAAATAAAAAAATCGCCCTCATAACGAAAGGCGGTTTAACCCGCTGGCGTCTTGCGTTTGAAAATGCGGTTACTTCCATTTCGGGCGAGCCGGTCGTTTGTCAGATGAGCGGTTCGGAAGTCGAAAATCTCATTAAGGACAAATTGACGTTGTCGGCTATACTTTCCTACGGCATACACTCTCTCGTCGTTCAGACTTCGGAGATCGGCGACGCCGAGGCAATGGAAAAACTCGTCGAACTTCCCGTTATTAACGGTTTCGGAAAATTCGGACCGCTTGAAGCGCTCTCCGCTCTCTATACGATATGGACGAAAAAAGGCAAACTCGAAAATACGAAAGTCGCCGTCGTCGGAAATCCCAACTTAACAGACAATCAGTTTTTGAACGCATTCGCTATTTGCGGATTTAATATAACTTTCGTTTGTCCCAATAGTTATTCTCCAAACGACGCCCTTCTCAACTTCTGCCGACAATTCGGTGAAGTCGAAGTAACATCCGACCTTAAAAGCGGAATAAAACTTGCCGACGCTATATACGTCGTCGACGAAGACGTTCCCTTATCTTTCGCTATTACACAAGATAAACTCGAAGACCTTGAAAAATCTCCGCTTATAATACACCCCCTTCCTTTAACCGAAAACGGACTTATAGGCGAGGATATTGCCGATTCTCCCATCTTTTGCGGTTTAAGCGAGGCTATAAATCTTCCTTTGGTGGAAATGGCAGTTCTGTCTTTAATAGTAAACTAATAATCGCAAGTAAATTTGCGGTTTGCACACACCCTAAACGGCGAATTGCAGACGCGCCCGTCAACAGGCGCTGAAATTTTGTCACATAAAATCGTCATTGGCAGTCGCTACGAAAGCGGCTGCCTTATTGTTCTATTTTTTATTTCGTTAAAACCTCCGTTGTATTTTCAGCGATGCGGTTATCAAAACTTCGCTATTACACCTCATAGGTTTTATTTACTAAAATATTTTTCATTCTCCCTCGGTATAACCGAGGATTTATTCATGCTAAATCGCCACAAATGACAATTAACGATTAATTTCCAAAATTTTTACAGTGAATTATAAAGTTAAGCGCAACGCTTTTTAATCGTATTCCACCTCGTATAAAACAAGACCTCTCGGGGGCATAGTCATTCCTGCTAAATCCCGTTTCCCGGACTCGATGATATCAGTCATTTCTTCCGGCGGGATTTTTCCTTCTCCGATTTTTACGAGAGTTCCGACGATTATTCTTACCATATTATATAAAAACCCGTTGCCGATGATTTTAAACTCGATATCCTCTCCGTTTTCGCTCACTTCGGCAAAATAAATTTTTCTTACCGTATCTTTGACCGCCGAATCGGAAGCCAAAAAACAACGAAAATCTTTTTCGCCGACGAGCAACTTTGCCCCGTCGTTCATTTTTTTGACGTTCAAAGGTCCTGCCACCCTAACGGCGTATCTGTCTTTAAGAGGGCGAGTATGATCGCTTTCGTATAATCTGTATATATAAGTCTTTTTCTTAGCCGAATAGCGGGCGTGAAAATTCTCTTTCGCCATTCCGCTTTCTGAAATTTTTATATCGTCCGGAAGAATGGTATTGAGCGCCTGTTTAAACTTCTCGGGCGGAACGGAGGCCTGCGTGTCGAAATGAGCGACCTGTCCGACCGCATGAACTCCTGCGTCCGTTCGTCCGCTTCCGACCAGATTTACACTTTCGCCCGTAAGCGTTTCGATCGCCTTGACGATTTCAGCCTGAACGGTATTGCCGTTAGGCTGTATCTGCCAACCGCAATAATTCGTCCCGTCGTATTCTATTTTAAGAAAAACCCTCATATAGCACCGTTATTAAGCAATATAACCCCTGCGATAAGCGCCGCAGTAAACAGCGCCGCAATAAGATCGCGGAAAGTAAACTTTAATTTTTTATATTTCGTCCTGTTTTTGCTACCCGAATAACAACGGGCGTCCATTGCGTTTCCGAGTTCGTCCGCTCGGCGGAACGCCCCGACGAGCAAGGGAATAAGAATGGGAATAAGCGCCTTTAATCTTTTGAAAACGTTACCGCTGTCAAAATCTCCCCCTCTTGCTTTTTGCGCCCTTATTATTCTGTCGGTCTCCTCGGCGAGCGTGGGAATAAACCTTAAAGCAATAGACATTATAAGCGCGAGTTCGTGAACGGGGAATTTAATATAACTCAACGGTTTTAACAAACTTTCAATACCGTCGGTAAGGCTGACGGGCGTCGTCGTTAACGTTAAAACCGAACTTCCCATAACCAACAAAATAAGACGAGAAGCCAAAAATAAAGCGCTTATAAGCCCCTCTTTCGTGATCACCCAAAAAAGAGTCGTATCTCCCTCTTTTTTGGCGTAAAAAAACAAGTTGAGTAAAAAGGTAAATAAAACGAGGAACAAAATACTCTTGACGCTTTTTAGCACCGACCAAAGCGGAACGGCGGAAAAAGCCACCGCAATCAATAAAAACAAGAGCGAGGCGGCAAGTCCGTAAAAGTTTCCGGCGACGAATACCGCCGTTATATATGCGATTAAAAGCAATAATTTAGTCCTCGGATCGAGTTTATGAACGAAAGAGGTCGTAGGATAATATTGCCCGAAAGTGAGATCACGTAACATTCTAACCCCGTTTTATTTCCTGTAATTTTTTTATAAAATCTTCTTCTGTCAGGTCAAAATCGAAAGAAAAACCATTTTCTCTCAAAGTCTGACCGAGATACCCCGTCAACGGCATGTCGAGACGAAGCCTTTTTATTTCTTCCGCGTCCGAAAAAACATCTTTCGGCGTTCCCATCCGAACTATTTTACCTTCCGAAAAAACGGCGACTTTATTGCAATTTTCCGCGACCTCGTCCATATCGTGAGAGACGATTATTATAGTTTTACACTCTTTTTCGTGAAGCAAATGAAGTAACTTCATAAGTTCTCTCTTTCCTTTCGGATCGAGTCCCGCAACGGGTTCGTCTAAAACGAGAATTTCGGGACGGGTTACGATCACGCCCGCTATCGCCACCCTTCTTTTTTGTCCGCCGGATAGTTCGAATGGCGAACGCTCGGCATATTCTTCCGGGTCTAAACCGACGAGCCTCAACGCTTCGCATACGGCTTTCGACTTTTCTTCCTTAGTCGCTTCGGGGAAAAAGTTGGAATATCCGAACGCAACGTCTTTGAAAACGGTGTCTTCGAAAAGTTGATATTCGGGGTATTGAAATACCATTCCGACCTTGGAACGCAGTTTTTTAAGCGCCTTTTTATCTTTTTTCGCAGTCGACGATAAGTCGTATTCTCCGACCTTCAATATCCCTTCCTGAACGGGAACGAGAGCGTTCAAATGCTGTATAAAAGTAGATTTTCCGCTGCCCGTATGACCAATTATACCGAAAAAATCTCCTTCTTCGATAGTTAAACTTACTTCGTCGAGGGCCTTGACGGAAAACTTCGTCTTTTTATTGTATACGAAATTCAATTTTTCCGCAACGATTTGCATATTTCTTCCGCCAATTCCTCCTTTGAAGTTATTTTCACGTTTGAAATTATCCCTGCGGCTTTAAGTTTTTCCGCAAGCATTGCGGGGCGAGGCAATTCGAGTCCGCATTCTCTTATCGTTGCCGTATCCGAAAAAACCTCGTCGGGCGTTCCGCTTTTCACGAGTTTGCCCTCTTTTAACAAGTATATTTCGTCGGCTTCCGCCGCCTCGTCCATATAGTGAGTTATATTGATAACCGTCATTCCCTTTTCTCTGTTTAAGGAACGGGCTACTTCCATTACTTCCTTTCTCCCTTTTGGGTCGAGCATTGACGTCGATTCGTCTAAAATAAGTATATCCGGCTCCAAGGCGAGCGCTCCTGCAATCGCTATTCTTTGTTTTTGTCCGCCCGAAAGCCTCGATACCTGCGAATAGCGAAAGGCTTCCATATCGGTAACTTTTAAAGCCCTATCTATCCTTCTTCCTATCTCTTCCCTATCTATCCCTATATTTTCGGGACCGAAGGCGATATCGTCCTCGACGATAGAGGCTATTTGTTGATTGTCGGGATTCTGAAAAACCATTCCGACTCGTCTTCTTATTTCAAACAGACCGTTTTGGTCGTCGCCGACAGTCGGTTTGCCGAAAACTTTTACCTCTCCCGAAACGGGAAGCAAAAGACCGTTTATAAGTTTCGCCAGAGTGCTTTTCCCGCTTCCGTTTGCGCCGAGAAGGGCAATGAATTTCCCCTCTTCGATATCGAGGGTAACGCCGTCGACTGCGTTACGGACGTATTCGGCGTCCGCCTGTTTATAAGAGTATGATACGTTTTCGAATGATATCGCTTGCATATCGGTAATTATAACACAATTTAAAAACAATCACAACTGTTTTTTATTTTTTTTCGTTTGGCAATCCGAATAATGGTAAAAATATCGACGATTTTATTTTTTCCGGTCGGAAATTCATTGACTTAAATTTGTTAAAGGTTTATAATAGATATGTTTATATAATTACTATGCGGCGTTTAAAGCGCCGTTAAGGAGGTTTTTAGATGAAAATTATGACTATCGACGGAAACACCGCCGCCAGCCACGTTGCATACGCGTTTTCGGAAGTTGCGGCTATCTACCCGATAACTCCGTCTTCGCCTATGGCGGAGGTTGCCGACGAGTGGGCGACCGCCGGAAGGACCAACATGTTCGGTCAAGGACTTCGCCTTGCCGAAATGCAGTCGGAAGCAGGCGCGGCAGGAGCTGTTCACGGCTCTCTTTCGGCAGGCGCGCTTACCGTAACTTATACCGCTTCGCAAGGTCTTCTTTTGATGATCCCGAATATGTATAAGATTTCGGGCGAACTTCTTCCCACGGTTTTCCACGTAAGCGCAAGAGCGCTTGCCGCTCATTCGCTTAACATTTTCGGCGATCATTCCGACGTTATGGCGTGCCGTCAGACCGGTTTTGCCATGCTTGCGTCGAATTCGGTTCAGGAAGTTATGGATCTTGCGCTCGTAGCGCACCTTTCCACTTTGAAAGCCAAAGTTCCTTTCCTTCACTTCTTCGACGGTTTCAGAACCAGCCACGAAGTTTCCAAAATCGAGGCTATCGACTACGAAGATATGAGAAAACTCGTAGATATGAAGGATATCGAAGATTTCAGAGCAAGAGCGCTTAACCCCGACCACCCCATTCAAAAGGGAACGGCTCAGAACAGCGACACTTACTTCCAGAACAGAGAAACCGCAAATAAATACTACGAAGCGACTCCCGCTATCGTTCAGAAAGTTATGGATCAGGTTTCCGCACTTACCGGCAGACATTATCACCTCTTCGATTACGTCGGAGCGCCCGACGCCGAATACGTTACCGTAATTATGGGAAGCGGAGCGGAAGCTATCGAAGAAACGATTGCGAGAATGAACGCCGAAGGACATAAAGTCGGCGTAGTAAAAGTCAGACTTTACAGACCTTTCGCTTCGAAAGCGTTCGTCAAGGCTCTTCCGAAGACTGTAAAGAAAATCGCCGTTTTGGACAGAACCAAAGAGCCAGGCTCTCTCGGAGAACCTCTTTACCTCGACGTTTGCGCCGCTTTGCTTGAAAACAACAAGAAGAGAATCGAAGTCGTCGGCGGAAGATACGGACTCGGCTCGAAAGAGTTCAATCCCTCTATGGTTTACGCCGTATATAAAAACCTCGAAGCGAAGAAGTCCAAAAACCACTTCACTATCGGTATTTACGACGATATCACGAACACTTCTCTCGACTTCTCCGAACAATACGACGCCGCTCCCAAGGGAACTATCAGTTGTAAGTTCTACGGACTCGGCTCCGACGGAACGGTCGGCGCGAATAAAAACTCCATCAAGATCATCGGCGACCATACGGATATGTATGCGCAGGGATATTTCTTCTACGATTCAAAGAAGTCGGGCGGTATAACCGTTTCCCACCTTCGTTTCGGCAAGACTCCAATTCAGTCGTCTTATCTTATAGACGCCGCTGACTTCATCGCTTGCTCGCAGCCTTCTTACGTTACGAGATACGATATGGTTACCGACCTTAAAGAAGGCGGAAAATTCCTTCTCAACTGCGAATGGAATACGGCTGAAGAACTTGCCGCAAACCTTCCCGCTTCGATGAAGAGAACTCTCGCTAAAAAACACGCCAAACTCTACGTTATCGACGCAATAAAGATTGCTCAGGGCATCGGTCTCGGCGGAAGAACGAACGCTATAATGCAAGCGGCTTTCTTCAAGATCAATCCCGAAATAATGCCTTACGCCGAAGCCGAAGACTGGATGAAGCAATACGTTAAAAAGTCTTACGGCAAGAAGGGCGACGCCGTCGTAAATATGAACTACGCCGCTATCGATAAGGCTTCTTCCGAACTCGTTGAAATCGCAGTTCCCGCAGATTGGGCGAACGCGACTACGGGCGCAGATCCTATAAAACTTGCCGACGACAAGTATTTCCGAGAAGTAATTCATCCCATTCTCGCTCTCGAAGGAAATAAACTTCCCGCTTCCGCATTTAATGCGGACGGCTCCGTTCCCACCGGAACTACGAGATTCGAAAAGAGAGGAGTTGCCGTCAAAGTTCCTCAATGGATAGCGGAAAATTGTATTCAATGTAATCAATGTTCGTTCGTATGTCCTCACGCTTGTATCCGTCCCGCTCTCGTTGCCGACGGAGCGGATAAACCCGCTTCTTTCGAAACAAAAGCGGCTATGGGTATGAAGGGATATAATTTCAGAATGCAGGTAAGCCCGCTCGACTGTATGGGTTGCGGTGTCTGCGCTAACGTCTGCCCCACTAAGGAAGATAAGAAAGCGATAAAGATGGTTCCGCTTGAAACAGTAGTAAAGGAAGAAACCGTAAACTACGAATACAGCGAAAATCTTCCCAAAGTCGACACCTCGGCGTTCAAGCCGACTACCGTTAAGGGCTCTCAGTTCAATAAACCCCTCTTCGAATTCTCCGGCGCCTGCGCAGGTTGCGGCGAAACACCTTATATTAAGGTTATCACTCAACTCTTCGGCGACCGTATGCTAATTGCCAACGCAACGGGATGTTCTTCCATTTACGGCGGATCTTCCCCGACGTGTCCTTACACTAAGAACGACGAAGGCAAAGGTCCCGCTTGGGCGAACAGCTTATTCGAAGATAACGCCGAATACGGTTACGGATTTAACCTTGCTTACGCGCAGAGACGCGCTAAACTCGGCGATATGATGACTAAGGCTCTCGAACTCGGAGTTAAAGGCAAGGCTGCCGAGAACTTCAAGACATGGCTCGAAAACAAGAAGAATGCGGAAGTTACCAAGCAAGTCGCTAAGGACCTTGAAACCAACCTTCCCGTCGCTATAAGAAATACTCACGGAGAACTTAAAGCCCTCCTTAAAGAAATCGAAGGAGCCAAAGACTGCATTATCAAGAAGTCTATCTGGATCATCGGCGGCGACGGCTGGGCTTACGATATCGGCTACGGCGGTCTTGACCACGTTCTCGCTATGGGCGAAGACGTCAACGTCCTCGTAGTAGATACCGAAGTTTACTCCAACACCGGAGGTCAGGCAAGTAAATCTACTCCTACCGGTTCCGTTGCTAAATTCGCAGCCGGCGGTAAGAGAGTTAAGAAGAAAGACCTCGGAATGATGGCTATGAGTTACGGATACGTTTACGTCGCTCAATGCGCTATGGGATCGAACAAACAACAATTCCTCAACGCAATTACCGAAGCGGAAGCGTATGACGGACCTTCGCTCCTTATATGCTACGCTCCTTGTATCAACCACGGTATCAATATGTCGAATTCTCAACTCGAAGAGAAGAAAGCGGTCGACGCAGGATATTGGCACCTTTACAGATACAATCCCGAAAAAGTCGGAACCGATGTCAACCCCTTCACTCTCGACAGTAAGGATCCTACCGCAAGTTATCAAGAGTTCATTTTGGGAGAAAACCGTTACGCTTCGCTTAAAAAGGCGCAACCCGAACTCGCTGAAAAACTCTTTGAAAAGGCGGAAAAGGAAAACAACGCAAGACTCGGCAAATATAAGAATCTTGCAGGCAAATAATATAAATAATATTTTAAGCCGTCCGAATATTTTTCGGACGGCCTTAATTATTCTTTGTTGTGGAAAAACCCAAAAAAATGTGGACAACTTTTCAGGTTGTCCACATTTTTATATTTCCTTTGTGCTTAACTCTTCTTTTAAAATTACAGCGCCGCACATTACTTCGGCGTATGAAAAACTCGTTTTCCCTTTAAATTCCCCGAATGGAGAAAGTGTAAAGAGAGCAGGATAAACCTTGCTGACTTTCGCTTTATAGGTAACGAATTTATTTCTCCCGAGATTTACTTTTACGGCAACGTCGGCATTTTCGCTCTGCCAGGTTTCGATTGCCCTCTTTATCGTATCTATATTTCTTGAAACGGCTTTAATCATATACTGATTATTGCCGTTTTTTCAACAACCGATACCCTAAAAGTTGAAATTTCAGAAATCTTCGTCCTCATCATCTTCTTCGTCATCGTCGTCGGGGGCGTTGGCTATTTCTTCCTCGTCGGGATAATCGAAGTCGTCTTCGTCGGAATTTTCTTCCGGATATTCGAAATCCTCTTCCTCTTCATCATCGTCGAAGAGTTCTTTCGCCTCTTCTTCTTCGAGTTGTGAAAGCGAAAGCATTTCTTCCTCGTTCTCTCCCTTATTGCTTATAGCCTCTTTTTCGTCCTCGTCGAGGAAGTTTCTCCAACCTTCGTCCTTTTCTATATCGACGTCGGCGTCGGGTTCCGTAATCATTTTCTCGTTTGCCTCTTCACGGCACTCCGCGCACATTTCTTCGCCGGGGTCCATAAAATTGCGTTTACAAACGGGGCATAATACCTGTTCCTGTTCGTCGTCGTCTAAAACGGCGAATTTCATCTGCGGACCGAGTTTTAATTCCGCTTTACAGACGTCACAATACGATTCGCCTTCCTTCATATAATTAAGGTCGCAACGCGGACATTTTACGTATTTCATAACTTATCCCTCTTCTTTATATATTAAGTAAATTTTAAACAGCGCAAATATTATATCACAATATATGAATTTGTAAACTGTTTTTGCCTATTTTTTTAAATTTTTTATTGTTTTTTTAAAAATAGTGTCAAAAAAGGGCGTATAATCTAAAAAACTCTCCGAACTTTTCGGCGAGGTTAACTTATTTATTGATAACTTTTCTCAAAATTGCAAGATTTTCTTCTAAATTTCCTTTAAAAAACCCCGACGTTCCGTCGACGAAAATATTCGCCTCTTTTCGGCTCATTATCAATCAAATTTAACTAAAAAACTTTCCCCTTATCGGGGAAAGTTAAGTTTACTTTTTATAATTTTTTTCACAATAATGGCAAGCGACGAAATGTCCTTCCTCATATTCCTTATATTCGGGCGCGATGTGCTTGCAAATTTCCATAGCGCAATTACATCTCGTATGGAACTTGCAACCCTTCGGCGGATTTGCCGGAGAAGGAATATCTCCCTTCAATATTATTCTTTCCGCCTTTTCGGTCGGATCGGGGTTGGGAACAGCCGAGAACAAAGCCTTGGTATAAGGGTGCAAGGGATTATCGAAAATTTCTTTTTTGTTTCCGAATTCCATCATCGAGCCGAGATACATTATTCCTATTTTGTCGGAAATAAATTTAACTACCGACAAGTCGTGAGAAATGAATATATAAGTAAGTTGTCTTTCCTTTTGCAGTCTTTTGAGAAGATTTATTATCTGCGCCTGAATAGACACGTCGAGAGCCGAAACCGGCTCGTCGCAGACGACGAGTTCGGGATTGACCGAAAGCGCCCTCGCAATACATATTCTCTGCCTTTGACCGCCCGAAAACTCGTGCGGATAACGCTCGTAATAGTAATCTCTCAATCCGCATTGCTCCATAAGGTCGAGAACGTAATCTTTGACCTCGGAAGGGGGAACTACTTTATGAACTTTTACGGGTTCGGACAAAAGGTCGCCGACCGTGCTTCTCGGAGGAAGCGAAGAATAAGGATCCTGAAAAACTATTTGCATTTGCTTACGCAACGCGCGCATTTCCTTCGGTTTATAGTCCGCTATATCCTTACCCTTAAAGAAAATCTGACCGGAAGTAGGCTGATAGAGTTTTAAAATGGTTCTGCCCATAGTCGTCTTGCCGCAACCCGACTCGCCGACTATTCCGAGAGTTTCGCCTTTTTTGACTTTAAAAGACACGTCGTCGACAGCCTTTAAGCTCGACAACGGTTTCCCGAGTAAAGTCTTTTTAAGGGTAAAATACTTCTTTAAATGCCTTACTTCGAGTATTGCGTCCTCATCGGGAGGAAGCAATTTATCCGCTTCGATTTTTTCCTCTCTCGCCTTTTCTTCTTTTAAAAATTCCGCTTCGTCGTCAAAATTCGAGAAATCGCCGTCAGACGCTATTTTTTTCTCTTCTTCCGGACTTGTTTCGGCGGTATTTATTTTATCCTGTTCAATACTCATTTCGATTTTTCCTTTTAATTTTCCTTTCCGTAAAGATGGCACGCAACGAAATGCGTCGGGCTTACCTGTATCATTTCGGGATAATCACCCGAACATTTCTTGACGCATTTTGAACATCTCTCCTTAAAATAGCAGTTATCCGGCATATTTATAGGATTGGGAACGTTGCCGGGAATGTTGAACAATTCGTTTTCGGAAGATTTCATAGTCGGCTTGGATTTTTGCAATCCTTGCGTATAGGGGTGAAGGGGGTTGTGGAATATCTCCATAGCCGTTCCCTTTTCTATAATTCTTCCGGCATACATTACGACGACGTAATCAGCCATTTCGGCAATGACGCCCAAATCGTGAGTTATAAGGAGTATCGAGCCGTTTATTCTCGTCTTTAAATCGTTGAAAAGTTCGAGTATTTGCGCCTGAATGGTAACGTCCAAAGCGGTAGTCGGTTCGTCGGCTATAATAAGCCTCGGCTCGCCTGCAAGCGCCATCGCTATCATAACTCTTTGGCGCATACCGCCCGAAAGTTCGTGCGGATAGGAGGCGTAAACCCTGTCGGGCATAGCGATTCCTACCATTTCGAGCATTTGAAGCGAACGGGCTTTCGCAGACGCTTTATCCGCCCCGGGGATATGTAATAACGTAACTTCGTCGAGTTGGTTACCTATCGTAAATACGGGGTTTAAAGAGGTCATTGGCTCTTGGAAAACCATTGCCATCTGCCTACCCCTTATACGATACATTTCGTGAATGGGAGTTTTGGCTATATCGAATACTTTTTCCTCTTTTTCGTAAACGCCAAGCCCCGCAGAGTCTTTCTTCTGCCTCGGTTTAAGAAGGGGCTTTCCGTCTTTGTCGGTCTTTACGTTACCGTCTTTATCCAAAACTTTATCATAAATTATATCGCCGTTTTCGTCCTTTTCGTAGACGGGAATAGGCTCGCCGTTTTTGTCCCGTTTAAAATCGTTGGCTTTAAAACGTATAGCGCCGTTTACTATTTGTCCGGTAGGCCCTTGCAAAAGTCGCATAACGGACATAGAAGTTACCGATTTCCCACAACCCGATTCGCCGACTACGCCGACGGTGGAATTGAGCGGAATATCGAAACTAACGCCGTTGACCGCCTTTACCACGCCTTGGTCGGTAAAGAAGTAGGAATGGAGATCTTCGATTTCGAGAATATTCCCGTCGTCCCTCATGGAAGTTACGTATTCCGATTCGGGGCGCTTGCGGTTCTTCTCCTTTTCGAGCCTGCGCATTTCTTTCGAGTTGGCTTTGGCTATTTCCCTTACTTCTTTTCCTGAAAGATAGTGTTTGTCGCTTTTGGTTTTATTTTCGCCTTTTTTAAATATCTTTTTAATATCCATATCGCGTGTTTTGTCCGATTATTTTTAACGTCTTTGTTTGGGATCGAGCGCGTCTCGAAGACCGTCGCCGATAAAGTTGAATCCGAGAACGGCAATAATAATACAGAATCCCGGAGGTCCCCAAACGTTAAAGTTATATTTAAGAATATTGACATCGTGTGAAATTACTTCTACCATCGTTCCCCAGGAAGCCAAGGGGATTTTAACACCGAGGTTGAGGTAAGAAAGCGTCGATTCATAAAGTATCATACTGCCGAGAGAAAGAGTCATAGAAACTAAAATCTGCGGCAAAATATTGGGAATAAGGTGCTTAAAAATCTTCCTAACCGTAGAATAACCCATCGCTTCGGCGGCAACCATATATTCCTGTTCCCTTAAAAAGAGTATCTGACCTCTTACGAGCCTTGCCATTCCCGGCCACGAGAACAACGATAACAGCCCCATAAGTAGATATATGTAATATTTCGAATCAACTCCGTTTGAATCGAGGACGGTTCCTATTATAAGCATTAAAGGAAGCGTCGGAAGGCACATCAACACGTCGCACAGTCGCATTATGATATTGTCTACAATACCGCCGTAATAACCTGCTATTCCGCCCATTACTATTCCGAAAGCGGAAGTTAAAAAAACGGCGAGGAAACTTATCGTAAGGGAAAGCCTTCCGCCATACATAAGTCTCGTAAAAATATCCATTCCCTTATCGTCCGTTCCGAGAAGGTGGTCTGCAGAAGGAGCGGCAAGCGTATCGACGTCTTTTCGGGTTACGATATATTGATAAAATTGATAAAATTCGCCCTCGTCGATATCGCCCTCGTCGGGAGAAACGGTATACCAGGTATATTTCAAAACGCCGTTGCTGTCCGTTTCGGTTTCCGACCAGCGATTATACACCACGGGGCCGAGCCAACAAAAAACAATAAGCGAGATGAGCATCACAAGTCCTACGATAGATAATTTGGAGCGAAAAAACCTCCTTATAACCATTCTCGTAGGCGACATAAGTTTAAGGTTTTTATCGAGAGGTTTCTCACCGTCCGTGTCAACAACGGCGCTTTCGACCGTTTCCTTTACGGCTTCGGTTTCCTCGAATTCTTTTATCTTATTTTCTTCTTCTTGCATACTGAAACCTCTCTTTAAGCGAGTTTTACGCGCGGATCGACGACGGCATACATAAGGTCGGCAAGCAAAACGCCGAGAACTGACAACGCCGCGAGGAACATA
Organism: uncultured Eubacteriales bacterium; assembly: GCA_902797945.1. GTDB lineage: Bacteria > Bacillota > Clostridia > Christensenellales > Borkfalkiaceae > UBA10281. The sequence goes on from CADBUU010000065.1 coordinate 15,833, forward strand.
TTATATGTCATTATGACGGGAATATCCCCCTCCGTCATTGCTTTCAAAGCATAACTTCCTATACCCGTAAGGTCGAATACCGATTCGGTTATCATTGCGCCCGAGAAAAGCGAAGGAATAAGTCCCGCAAGTCCGGTAACGATGGGGATCATCGTGTTTCTGAACGCGTGCTTATAAATTACCTTGCCTTCTCTGAGTCCTTTTGCTCTCGCCGTTCTTATGTAATCGGAATTGAGAACTTCGAGCATATTCGTCCTCGTCATTCTCATTCTCGGTCCTATACTTAATATTATTACGGTAAATATCGGCAGGAACATATGTTTTGCGTAATCGATAAATTCCGCGAATTTATTCGGAAATTTCCAGCCCGCCCTTTTCATGCCCGAAACGGGGAACCATTGAAGTTTATTCGCGAAAATGTCTTTGAGCATCTGACCGAAGAAGAAAGACGGCAAAGAAATTCCGATAAGAACGAGAATGGTAACGAGATAGTCGCGGATAGAATACTGATGAGTCGCCGCCGTAATTCCGAGAGGAATGGCGATCAAGAATTCAAAAACAGTCGCTATTGCAGCGACGAAAAAGGACGTTCCCATTCTGTCGGCGTTGAAAATTTCGGAAATAACGGGCCTCGAACTTATAAAACTCGTTCCGAAATCTCCCCTTAAAACGTGAGTAAACCAAGAATAATATCCTTCGAAAATGTTTCCGTCGAGCCCATACGTTTCATACATCTTTTTAACCAACTCTTCGCTGACCGCTCCGTCCGCCTTTTCTTGCAGCTCCATTATCCTATTTCTGACGAAGTCGACGGGCATACATCTTAATAAGACGTATAGAATAACGGATACGCCGAAAAGTATCAATATGGAAACTCCTAATCTTTTGAGAATATATTTAAGCATTTCATTGTCCTTGAAAAAATTTTCTCTTCGGTCGGAAGAAATTCCGACCGAAGAATATTTGTTAAACTAATTCTATTTCCCAGATTCTTTCAAGCGGTGAAGAATAAGGATTGACTTCTTCGCGCAAGCCTTTTATCGTATTCGAGTTATACGCATACAAAGTTTTACGCTGATATACGGGAAGTTCGATAGCGAGGTCGAGAACTTTTTTCATCGCTTCTTCGTAAATCGGCTTTCTGACTTCCTGTTCGAGTTCGCTTCTTCCCTGTTCGATGAGAACGCTGAGTTCGTTTATTACCGCCGTTTCGTAACGATAATCGGTCGGATTTGCCTTTATTTCACGGTAGCCCCACGCAAAGGTCGACGTTGCGGTAGAATTCTTGTGATATACCTGATACATATCGGGATCTATCGTGGAACCCCACGCCGCCGCCCATACTTCGAGCGCTCCGGTAGACAACTTGTTAAGAGCTTGTGAGTCCGCTTTTACTTCAACTTCCCAACCGCATTCGTTGAGGATTTCAGAAGCCTGCTTGAATACGAGGTAAGTCGGGTGTTCGGTTATAGACGCTCCGGCAATAGTGAACTTGATTTTATAAGTGTCGCCGCTCTTGGGGTTTTTCTTGGCTTCCGCCATATAATTCTGAATTGCAGTCTTCGCCGCTTCTACGCCGTTCCACTGCGTATAGGGGTGTCCGTTCTGTTTGGACTTGGTTCTGTTTTCGTCTTCGAAAGGATAAGCCCAACTTTCCATCGACATCGGCCATTCTATCGTTCTGCACGAACCGTCTTCGTAATACTGCTTTGCAAGACTTACCTGCATTGCCGCCATTATAGCGCGACGTATATAAACGTTGGGAACTTTACCTGCGTTTATACCGATATAACCGTAACCGAGCTGCCATGTGTCGAGTTTCTTGAATCCCGATCTCGCAAGGTCCTTTAATCTGTTGGAGTTGGCTTCGGTGAACTGCGGAGTAACGTAATCGACTTCGCCGTTGGCAAGTTTGTCGAGAGCGTTGGTCGAACTTACGACCTGCATCTGCAATTTGGGAGCCTTGACTTCGAACATAAAGTGGGGATTTGCCTTATAGTAAACTATATTGCTGTTAACGAAGTTTTCACCCTTGGGTTTATCGCTGTTATTTATATCCGTAGCCATAAACGCGCCTGCGCCTACGGGAACTTCAACGTGTTCGAGCGACTGAATAACTTTACTCTGGAAAGTCGAAGAACCGTAGTCGACGCCGAACAAGTTGTTTTTGATGTCGATTATCGTCGTCGATTTTCCTTCGTTTGCGCCGTATTTATCGCTATACGTTCCGCCTTCCGCATAGTAGTGGTTGGGAGCGACGGTGAAACTGAAATTGTAAATAGCCTTGGGGTCTTTTCCGTCGATAGTTATCGAAAGAACGGCGTATTCGTCGCTGTTTTTAGTAGTTCCGTCGGCATTGTATTCGTGAGCGACTTTATAAGTATTGTCGCCGATCTTAACCGACGCGACGTCGGTCGAATGTCCCAAAGAAACAATTCCTTCAATGTTGGGATAAGGCAACTCGTTGCCGGTTATGTTATTGTGAATAAGAACGTCCGTTGCGTCTGCGGTAAAGCGAGTCTGCAAAGTTCCCGCCGTTCCCCAGAAAGACAATACTTTGTCGAAACCGGTAACGACGTTGTCGTCGTATATTTTCTTAATTGCGGCGGCCTTGTCCTTATAATAGTCAAGAATGTCTTCGCCGTCGAATTTTTCTATTTTAAGTTTATTGTCTTTACCGTTGACTTTCTGATATACGGGTTTGATGCTTCCTTCGAAAAGGAAAAATCTGAAAATTTCGTTATTTAACTTTTCTTTCCATTCTGAATAAGGTAAATTATCGACGTCGAAAGAATCTTGGGCCGCCTGATAGTCGGTCTCGATTTCTTCCTTGAAAGTCTTTAAAGCAAATTCATAATCTTCGAGCAACTGTTTTCTGTAATCGTCGTTTGTCATAGTCGCCTGTTTTGCAGTAGTGGCGACGGCGTTCTTATAACCGGTCTGCGAAGTGGGATCCCATTTGGAAATAGCGTCTTTCATTCCCGTTTCGTCGAGTTTATAAGAGTTTTGCGTTCCGGAAACGGCTCCTTTGGTCTGATAAAGGATGCGGAGCGTTCTTATTCTCGCGATTGCAAATTTCGTAGCCGTAGATGAAATGGAGTCCTGAGTCGACGTTCCTCCGTCCGAATCGTTCTGTTGCGTTCTGTATTTACTAAGACCTTTGATCTTTATGGAATACATAGTGGAAGAACCGGTATAAACGGGATCGAGATATTCGTAAATATTGAAAAATACGTCGTTAATGGTAAGGGGTTGACCATCGGAGAATTTCAATCCGTTTTTAATGACGAAAGTATATACCGTTTCGTCTTTTGCGGAATTGTAAACGCCGCTGTCAAACGCTTTTACTACCGTATCGTAATCGTCGCCCGCGACGACTTCGCCCTTATCGTTGGTCGAAAGCATTCCTATCTGCGTAAGTCCGACGACGCCCATATCGGCGCCAGAGGTTGCGTAGTAAGGATTATACAAACCGCTGAGCGGCTCCGTCATAATAACGACGGCGTCTTTTTTAGCCCCGTGGCTTCCCGAAGTTGCCGCAATTACGCCTATTACGGCTCCGACGGCGATGACCGCCGCAAGCACGGAACTGATAATTACAATTTTCTTTTTGCTTTTCATATTTTGCCTCCTATGTTATTAAAAATTTATAACGTATTCGCTTTTTTCAAGTTCTCTGTCGATATCCGCATAAAACGCAAGAGTTACATTTAAACCTTCGACTTTTACCTCTTCGGCTTCGACGTAATAAAGGTATCCGCCGTAAGACTCGAAGCCTATGAGTTTAAGTTCGTATTCGACGCTCTCGGCGTCGACTTTCGATACGTCTCCGTTTGCGAGTAAATTAAGGTCGTAGTCCGAACCAAACTGCGTATATCCTATCGCCAAAGTTACCTTACCGCTCACCTTTACGTTTTTAAGGTCGGCGTTTTCGTCGATATATCCGGCGAGAGTCCCGTAGTATACGTCGTCAATCATAGACGCCGTCCTTACGGTAAAGGTAACGTCTTTAAATTCGACGTCGGTTATTTCGGCGTTTTCGCCTATTCTTCCGAACAGTCCGCCGTATTCGGCTCCGCCCCCGATAAATTCCGCGTCGATATTTTTAAATACGACGCTCGTTCCGTCTTTTGCGAATATTTTACCATTAAAGGTTTCGCTCATAAATATTCCCGGCCATCTTAAACCGCTGAAATCGAGGTCGTTTTCTATCTGATAATACCCGTTCGTATCGGCGTAGTCTATGAGCTGACTTGCGGAAGAAATGAAAAATCTTTCTCCCTCGTCGTAAGTAAGATACAAGTTCTGAATCCTGTTTTTCGCCTCGGCATGTTCCTCGTCGAGAGTCCCGCCGTGCTTAAAAGAGCCTTCTATTTTGCTTTCGGGCGAAAGGCTTTCGTCGGTATACGCCGAATTGAAAGTTTTTCCGCTGATTTTCGGGAAGTTATAAGTCGTTTCGTCGGCGTAGCGGTGACTGTAATCCATCGCGCCGTTTTTCCATTCGGGAAGCCATATCGTATCGCGATCGTAACTTCTCGCCCCTTCCGCATGAATTTCGGGATAACCGAAAGTCGTAACTTGATCAAGTTTTACCCAATTATCGCCGTCAAGATAATAGTAGTTAAATTCGTAGTATGGCACCCAACCGGCGTAAAGTGTAAGATTTATTTCTTTATCTTTCTCTTTATAAACGATAAAGTCGTTATCAAAATCCCATCTGTCCGAATAGGTATACTGCGGAACTGCCGTAATCTTTTTCCCGTCGTCTTCAAGATAAAAATAGGTTCCGTCCTCATCGGCAGTCAACTTTCTGCCGTTTTCGTCGACGACAAAGCCGTCTACCTCAACGGGCGTTCTCGTCTTATACCAGCCGACGAGCGAACTGTTTTGCTTTGCGACGAATATTCTCGACGCTCCGCCCGAACGCCTCTTCTCCGAAGTCGGATCGAGAAGTTTTATTCTGACCGTTCCGTCTGCGTCCTTTTTATACTGCGAAGGATTGAACATATCGACGAGCAAAGTGTCTTCCTTGTTATCGAAAAACGCTCCGCCGTTATCGTCGTATGTTACCGTTATGACGTAACCGTTACTTCTCTGCTGGTCTAAGGGATTTGACGAACAAGCCGTCAACATTACGGAAATCGTGAAAAAAAGCAATAATCCAAAAAGAATTTTATTTTTTCTTATCATGTTATCCTCTGCGATCTACACTCTTTTTATTTATCTTTCTCTTCTTCGTTCCCCGAAGTTTCGTTTTCTTCTTTTTTATCGCCCGATTTGAACTTCATAACGATCAATACGACTATTCCCGCTATAAGCAAGAGATTAAGCGCTCCGCTTATTATAGCCAAAACTACCGCCGTCATATTCGCTCCGCCATCTTTATTCTCGTCGGCCGGCTCGTCGGGTTTAACGCTCGGCTCTTCGTTATCTCTCGTTTTAAGATATTCGAGAGTAAATTCCGCCGAAGTCAACTTTGAATAGTTGGTAACGAGCGCTTTCTGTTCGATAGTGGGTATAGCGTCGTATGCCGTTCTCGCTGCCGTTATCGTCTTTTCGTCCGAAAGTGAAATATAATCGGGTATCTCGTCTATAAGTTCGATTGCTTTTAAAGTATCATCGGTAGCGGCGTTTACTCCGGCAACCTTAGTCGTAAAATACTTAGACAAAATGAAACTATCGTAATTTACGCCGTTAGCGGGATAAACCATAACTATATCGCCGTCGACCTTTCCGACGTAATCGCGGAAGTTGGCGCCGAAATAATAGTTATTGCCGTGAAGCGCCACGTTCCACATAAAGTAGTCAACTATTCCCAAACCTTTATATACCGTATTTCTCGCAGTCGTATATCCGCTTATCGGAAGATTCGAATAAGTTATATAAGAAGTGTCATAAGCCTCTTCGAGAACGGGAGCGTAATAACTTCTGAACACTACCGTCGTGAGATTATCGCAAGCGTAGAAGGCTTTATCTCCGATAGATTTAAGTGTCGAAGGAAGGGTTACGTTGGAGATATTCGAGCCGTAGAAGGCTTTCTCGCTTATTCTGACCGTTCCCTCTTCTACTATAAACGAACTTCCGTTCTTGGCGTAAGGATAGGAAATCAATACCGTTCCGTTAGGAACTTCTGCGTAAAGCGCTCCGTTTACGACTTTGACGTAATCGCTTATCTCGAAATTTTCGGTAAAGTTCTCTCCGATTTCCTGCCCGTTAAAGTAGACGGGTTCCGTTTTTCCGAAAGAGGAAAGCGCTTTACAATTATAGAAGGGGTTTTCTCCGAGTTGAACGAGGTTTTCTCCGAACACGACTTCTTCTGCTTCGGAATTTGCGAAAGCGAAATCGCCTATATATTCTGCGCTTGAAACGTCGACTGTCGTTAAAGCGCAACCGTTGAATGCGTTTGCTCCTATAAGTCTTGCCTTTTCAAGTCCCGTAACCTGACCGAGTTTATCGCAACGGGCGAATGCTCCTGCGTAAATAACGGTGTTATCTCCCAAAACCACGCTTTCGAGTTTAGATTCGGCAAACGCGTAAGCGCCGACGCTCACGGCGTTCGTTAAGTCTACGTTTTTAGCGGCGACGCCGTAGAATGCGAATTCGCCTATTTCACTCAAACGGTTTGCATTTTCGATTTGATTTACCGACAAACAACCGGCGAAGGTAAAGGCTTCGATTTTTTCTATCGAGTCACCTAAAACGATCTTTTCAAGGCTTGCGTTATACGCAAAAGCCCCTTCTCCGACGCTCGTCGCTTTTTCAAGGTTACACAACGTAAATTTCGGTGAGAAGTAGGTATTCTTTACCGTTCTGTAAACTTCATTGCCCTCTTCGTCGTATTCGACCGTATATGCGTAACCGAATACTCCCTGATAAAGTCTTAAATCTCTCGTATATAATCCGGAAAACGCATATTCGCCGATAGTTAAGACTTCGGACAAATCGACTTCGGAAAGTTCGGCGGCGTTATAGAAAGCGTATGCTCCTATTTCGGCGCCATCTCCGAGAGTAAGATTTTTGACGTTGGCGTTTCCTGCGAAAGAATATCTTCCGAATTTTACGCCGTCCCCTACCGTAACGCTCTTTAAGTTGGATCTTACTCCGTCGAAAAATCTGTATCTGTAATCCTCGTAGACATTACCGAGTTCGTCGGTAGACATATATCTGTCGTAATGCGCTATTATATTTTCAAGGTCTTCGGCGGTTACCGTATAATCGTCCTCAACGCTTCTGTCTACCGTCTTGTCGTCAATGACGTTAGATTTCCCTGCGTTTTCATCGTAAGCGTATAAAACCACCGTATTATAGAAGGCGTAATCTCCGACGCTTACCCCGTTACCGAGGACAACGTTTTCCAAAAGATAACATTCTGCGAAAGCGTAAGCGCCTATAACGCAGTCGTCGCCGACTTCCACGTTCTTTATCTTCGTTCCTAAAAACGCGCCTTCTCCTATCTCTTTAACGCCGAGCAAATAATCCGCTCTGTTTATATCCGTGCCTTTAAATGCATAAGCTCCGATAGTTTCAACGCTTTCTAAAGATACGGTCGTCAGTTTTTTACAATCGACGAAAGCGTATGCGCCGATTTCGGTCGCATTATTCGCAACTATTCTCGTGGCAAGACAGCCCGAGAACGCTCCTGCGCCTATATATCTTACGTTCGTCGTTATAGTTCCGCTTTCCCTATATTTCGGAGCGACCAAAACTATTCTTTCGCCGTCTTTTGTAACGATTATTCCCCCATCCGTTCCCTCTTCGGTTTTGAAATAGGAATTGTTCGGATCTATTTCGAAAGAACTGACGTTCGTTCCGGCAAAAGCGTATTCTCCGATGACGGAAACGTCCGCTCCGAGGGTTACCTCGTCGAGATTTACGCAATTATAGAAAGCGTAAGGCGCTATAACGGAAGCGTTTATCTCTATCCTTTCGATTCCGCAGTTTTCAAATACTCTGGGTCCGACCTTTATTTTTTCGGCTTTAAATTCGACTTCGTAAAGGTCACCGTTGCCGTAGAACGCTCCTTCGCCGAGCGATTGAGAATTTTCGGGAAGAATCAATCTCTTAACCTTACAATTTCTGAAAGCGTAACTTCCTATCGCGACTATTTCGCTTAAATCGATTCTCGAAATATCGCAGTTCATAAACGCTTCTTCGTTTATAAATTTGACGTGTTCAAGGTTTATCGTCTTTAATTTTACGCAGCCTTTAAACGCCTGCCTTCCTATTCTTATGAGAGATTGCGGAAGAACGACTTCTTCGAGCGCAGTAAGATTTTCAAAAGCCGATTGTTCTATCGTCGTTACGCCTTCGGGGATTATTACCTTGGTTATAGTATCTTCCGACAAGGCGGCTTGCTTTATATAATAAGGATCTTCTTCGTCTATTACGTCGCCTGCAGACAAGTCTTTATCGACGTATTCGTATCCCGAAAACGCATAGGAATTTATCGTAGTGATTCCCCTGTCGTCGGGAATTTCGACCACGCCGCCCAAACCTTTATAGGAATTAAGGTAAATGGAAAGGGTTTCGAACGGATCTTTTACGGTGATATTTATCGTCCCCGAATAATAAGTGGGTTGACCGCCGAACCAAACGTAGACGAATACCGTCGCGTCGCCTTTGGATAAAGCGGTGATTTTACCGTCGGGAGTAACTTCTACTATATCCTCCGCGGAAGATTCGTATTTTAAAGACGTGAGTTCCGGATCGTAAGAGTCAAGCGAACAATTTACCGTTACGCTTTCCGAGGGGAACATAGAAAGGTTCGGATTTTGTCCGAATTCGTAAATTCCTCCGGTTATTCCTATTTCTCTGTCCGAAGAATTGACGCTATAAAACGCCTTTTCAACTTTATAGCCCTTGACCTCGAATTTGCTTACCTGGGGAACGGTATATCCCTTATCCTCGCCGTTAACCTTAACCTTCAAAGTCGCTTTGACTACGTTCTTGCCGTTGTCGTCGTAGCCCTTAACGATAACCTGCGCTTCACCCTCAGCCTTGGCGACTATCGTTTGATTAACTACTTCTATAATATTTTCCGCCCCTGCCGAAACTTCATAGTCGAGAGTGTTGAGCCAACTGTTCGACGGATAAACTTCCATTATCTCTTCTAAACGGAGAGTTTCGTTAAGACTGAGTTCGACTTCGTCTTTCGTAAAGTCTACCGAAATAAATTCGTCGGGAAGTCTTAACTGATATACCGCGCTGTTTAACGCATAATCGTAAACTGCGGCAATAAAACTGTTATTGTTATATTCGATCGTCGCTTCGCCGTCCGAAGATATCTTTACGCCGGCGGATTTCTTTATTTCCGCTATATAATCCGTAAGTTCCAAAGAAACGAGCGTTTCGGCATTATACGTCGAATAAATGGGCGTAATATATTTTCCGAACGAATTCATCTCGAACGCATATTCGGGAGAAGTCGAAGGTATTATCTGACCGAACGACAAGCCCATCGAATAATGGTTGTCGTATACCGAAATATCCGCAAAATACGACGTCTTTTTCGAAGTCGAATCGTATTCCGTCCTGTAAGTAACGCCCGTTACGACGGGGGCTTCAAAGTCAACGTATAAGGGGAAAGTAAACGTATTTCTTGCGTTTTTCTGTTCGCTCTTTTCGCCATAATCTATGAACGCCGTAACCGTTACGATATATTTGGTATTGTTTTTAAGGTCGTGTTCTAAAGCCTTGAAATCGACGTCTATCGTCGTTCCATACATATCGCTGCCGTAACTCGACGACTTGCGTATATTATACTCCGATTTGTTAAATATTTCAAGTCCGGTCGCCTCTTCAACGATAGAAATATCGACTTGTTTGGCGTTTCTTAAAAGTCCCGCCGAAATCGACTTGATAGCGTTTACGCTCAAACTCGAAGAAGAAGTCTGGTTAGAAATCGAAATATGTTCTTTATTCGCTCCGATTTGCGACGCCTGCGGATTCTGAACGAAATAGTAAGCCCCCATAGTGGAGATATAGTCAGAATAAAGTCCGCCGTAGACTCTCGTGGCGTAACTGTCCGCCATAAGTTTATCGTCATCGTCGATAGCGGCGTTCAGTTCGTCGGGATTAGTGTCGTAATATTCCTCGTCGAAAATGGGCGCTTTCGTCCAATCGCCGTAAAAAGCAAGGACGGGGATATTTAAATTAGTAACTTCGTCGTCGGAAGAAGTTAAAACGATAAATCCTTCGACATACATTCCGTTTTTGAATGATTTTTCGAGATATTCCTTATCTTCGTCCGATAAGACGACTTTAAGGGTAACTTTCGCAAGACCTCTCGCTTCGACGGTAACGTTATTGCCGTTTTGTCTGCCGCCTTCTACCGACAAGACCGAAGTCTCGGCGCCCGAGAGCAAATATCCGTCTTGCGTTACGGTTGTGTCTCCGTGTCCGGTATAAGTTTCGCTGACGCCTTCGGTTATCATTATCGAATTGACGTCGTAAGACAAAGCCTTATTCGAAATATTCTTTATTGCGAAAGTCATCTCGTATACGCCCGTCTTATTCTTGTCGTCGCCGAGTTCGAGTTTGGTTTTATCCATTTCTCTGCCCTCGCCGTCGTAAGTTATAAGATAAGCCGAAGCGGTAGACGATTTAGTGATATTTACAAGCCCTGCGCCCTGTTTCCTTACGGCGTAAGGCAATCCGTTCTTGTTATATACTATATCGGCGGTCGACATCATAAGGCGGTTTACTATCGCCGTGATTTCCGTCGACGTAAGATCGTCGCCGAATACGCTCGGGGTGTATTTGACGAATTGTCTTATAAGCGCCGTAGCGCCCGCAACGTTGGGAGCCGCCATGGAAGTTCCCGACATTCTGTCGTAAGAACGTCCCGGAACGGAAGAATAAATTTCTCCGCCGTGTCCCGTAATTTCGGGTTTTATCCTTAAATCGGAAGTCGGTCCCCAAGAGGAGAAGTCGGACATGAACGGGCCCGCTTTATCCTGCTGGCTTATGAGTATTTTACCCGTTCTTGCGGCGGCAAGAAATTCGCCGTCGTCCTGAGAGATTGAACATGCCGCTCCGACGTCCTGACCTACCGACATCGAAATAGTTCCCGAAATGTTATTGTAGATTATAACGCCCGCAGCCCCCATATCGACGAGCGCCGTTCTTATCTTTTCTTCAAAGGTCGTTTCTCCCCTCTTTACGAGGACGATTTTTCCCTTATAATATTCTTTAACGCTCGGATAATCAGTCGGACGACCTATTCCGGGAATGGTAACGAATTCAAATTCGTGACTGCTAACGTTATCTCCTACCGTTCTCAGAATTTCGGTTACGAAATCCTTTTTCTTTGCGGAAGAGTTAGTCGCCTCGTTGAAGTAAATTATTCTGCCGTTATAGGTAAAATACGGCGTTTTTACGCCGTCGACCGAGGCGATAGAGAGCGAAGCGTCGTAAGTTGACGGAGATCCGACAGTTCCCGAATCCGGGTTGGTGGTAAGTCCGTTGGTTCCGTTCTTTTTGGAGCCTCTCGTAGCGTTCGCTTCGTTTCCCGCGGAAACGATAAGCGAAATTCCGCAAGCCTTTATCTTATCGTAAATTACGTTTACCCTTTCTTTATCTACTTCTCTCGTAAAACCGTTGCTCGATCCGAGCGACATATTTATAACGTCGACGCCGAGAGTTACGCAGTCTTCGAGCGCCGCGATTATCCAGGAAGTTTTCGCTCCCGTTCTGTGGTCGGAGAAAACTTTCATTATCGCAAGTTGAGCGTCGGGAGCAACGCCGACGATCTCGTCGTCTTTACCGGCAATAATACCGGCGACGTGAGTTCCGTGTTCCGAGTTTATCGGTAAAACGTCCGAATCGTTATCGGCGTAGTCGTATGCGTAAGGCACTTTGACGTTCATATATACGTCTGCGCCCGTAAGACCTGCGGTAAGTTTTGCAGCCGTAGTCAAACCGACTTTTTCGGAAACGCTTTCGTAAGTAAACGCAGGGTTTTTAATATTGAAATGATTGACGTCGAAAGCGGGGTGAGTATAGTCAAGTCCCGTATCGAGTATCGCTACGACGACTCCGTCGCCTTGATATTTTGATGAACTGCTGTCGAAAATACCCGTAGAATATACGTCGACTTCGTTGGTAACGACTTTGGATTCGGACTTTTCGTATTCGTCGCCGATAATTAATGTGGCTTTACTTCCGACCGCCTGTTCGACAGCCGAAAAATCTCCCGCCTTGATCGTTATTTCAAATCCGCTTAAAAGGGTATTATATTTTTCACCTACTTCGAAGTCTACTCCCCCTCTTCTTATATCCGAAATGAGTTCGTTTCTCTTTAAGTCGATTTTTCTTTCGGTTTCCGCCGCCATTTCGGAAGTTACGAACTCGGAAAGTTCAAAACTGCCTCCGAAATTTTCATACGCGTCGATAACAGTCGCTTCCTGCATAGAAACCAAAACGGATATTTCGTCGTTTTCGGAAAGCCCTTCGGGAAGTTTAAACACGACGTTTTGGTCGAAATATTTTTCCGGATCGGTATGAATATCGTAATCCAACTTATCTAAAGACGAAGTTATCGCGCTCGTTTTTTCAAGACTGTTTTCGGCGTTGACCTTACCGTCAAATGCGTTCGGCAAGAAAGCCCCGAAAAGGCTTCCTGCCATTATAACGGATAACACCCTCGTTATGAATTTATTTTTTTTCATATTAG
>CADBUU010000066.1 GCA_902797945.1 uncultured Eubacteriales bacterium
ATTTCTTCGAGAATTTCAACGGATTCTACCTTATCTGCGATAAAGTAAAACAATATTGATAAAGCGAGAGCAACAACGACGCCTACTGCCAAGGAAATAAGCATTACCCTTAAATCATTATCCCTTTTTGCCATTTCGGGTTCGGAATTTAAAGGTTCGATATTTATCGTCGCCGGAAAGTATTTACTGTATCCGTCTTCTCCTTGTTCGGCTGTAACCGTCTGAGCGGCATTAATTATCGCGCTTAACTTCTTTGCGGCCGCAAGCGGAGAGTAATCGACGTATGCGAGATTTATAATAAAACTGTCGTCACTCGAACTCACCGAAAGCGAAGAGGCGTATATCGCTCTTGTTTCTAAATCCTTTCTCGCTTTTTCAATTACAATATCCTCTTTCATAAGCGAACTTACCGTTGGAATATAAATTCTTGAAAGCGAAGTATCGCTGTATGAAAGATTGGGATTGTTGATGTTTGCCTTTACGATCACACTCGATCTTGCAACGTAAAGATCCTTATTCGTGAGAGAAATAACAAGACCTATTGCAAGCGCAATAATTACAATAATAAGTTCCATCAACCAATTTTTCGTAAGAATATAAAATATTTCTTTTAATGATAAGGATTTATTTTCCTGTTCGTCCATTTGATATTTCCGTAAAATAGTTTTATATCAGCGCTAATAAAAACCGATACGATTATAATTATAACAAAAGTTATTGTTTTCCGCAAGGAAAAATGTTGATATTTTAAAAAATAAGTTAAATAAAACAAAAATTCTAAGCAAAAAAAACTTGAATGACTTGGAATATAATTTAAAAACTTAAAAAAATGGCCTTAAAAATCGTTGATTATTTTAAAAAATAGTGTTATAATAATTAGGCGTTGAAGATGTCAACTTTAAAAAACGGGGATATGGCTCAGTTGGTAGAGCGATGCGTTCGCAACGCATAGGCCGAGGGTTCGAGTCCCTTTATCTCCACCATAAACACAATATGTTGCATTGTTTATTTATCGTAAAACACAACATATTGTGTTTTTCTTTTGTCTAAAATCGACTTTTTGGGGAAATTTCGGGGAAAATCTTAAACTTTATACGTCAGTTTCTTCGCTTCTCTTTGCTGAAAAGCATCCGAGAAATGCGTATAAACTCTTGAAGTTATGTTTCCTAAACTGTGTCCTGTCCAGACGGCGACAAGTTCATTATCTATCCCGCACTCCCTTGCGCGCGAGGTAAACGTATGACGCAAATCTTTTAATGCGTGATTCGGGCAAAGCGTTCTGAACTCGTTTGACAGTTTTTCCGTATTTACTCGTTCGCACTTAATATCCGCATATGGTTTATAAAGAGGAAATATCGGTATTATCCGGTATTTTTCTTTTTGATAAGACTTTAATTTTCCGTTTTTTACCGATATAATGTTATTCTCTTTATCCTCGGCAACAAAGTTTATTTCACACGGACGGACACCGCTGTAAAGCATTTTTAAATATACGAATTCGTGTCTGTTACCTTTTATGGCTTCTATAAACCTCTTCTCTTCTTCGTAAGTAAGCGCTTGACCTACCTGCCTTTCGTGCTTTTGAACGAATACGGATTTCATAGGATTTATTTTCAGTATTCCGTTATCTACAGCATATCCGAATATATTATTCAAAAGTCCTTTTACGGTTTCGCAAAGCCTCGGCGTTTTGTCGTGGAGTTTATCCATATGACTTTGAATAAAATACGGGCGTATTTTGCATATCGGCATTTTGCCGTAAATAGGCTCAATATTGTTTTTATACTTATTTATCAAATCCTTGAAAGTGTTTTCTTTTACCGATTTTTTCTTAATGGTATTTAAATAGTTATCGGCAAAAGTTTTAAACGGCATCTGCTTATTAAAAAAGAAATCGTCGTCCTCCGTTTTTGATAAAACCGTAAATTTGTATCCGGCATAAATCTCGTGTTCAAAAGCGGACAGCCACGCAAAAGCCTTTTGTTTTGCCTTTTCAAAATCCGTACTTGAAAAACTTACGTTATAGCCATGCTTGCGGTATCTTATCTCATAATATTTGTCGTTCTTTATTCTTATATGAAAATCTTTTAATCTTGGCATTAGTTTAATCTCCTTTTTTGTAAAATTAAACCTGCTTGATTTGATTTTCTTTCCCTCGTTCCCTTCCGTAGAAGGCGTTGACCCGACCTTTTGCAATAGCGCCGAATATAAATCGTTTTGTTGCCTCAGGGCGCTTAATATCTTTTGCGCGACGTCGGAATCGGCATTTGTTATTTCCTTTATTAAAGTGTTATCGCTCAACCGTAATTATTCGGACTTACGTCCTTATAATAGTTTCGCAAATAAATCTTTTATCGCAGTAGAACCTAAATCCCACTAAACTTTTCCTCCCTTATTTATATTTGAACGTATGCTCATATCTTTTTGTTTCGTCTACCGCTCGGCAACGTTTTGGCGATAGAGATTTACTGCTGCGAGTATTAATAAGATACTCTTTTTTTGTCTTCTCGTCAAGCACTTTTGAAAATTTTTACACACGAAAAGCGGAGCAACAATCTAATATTTTGGCTTTCATATCAAGGCGGGTATCCCGCTTGAAAAACTTGCCAAAAGTGGGTTTTAACTCACTTTTCTTATCCTGCCTGCGTTTTCCTCTTTTTTAACTCACTTTCACATTTCCTTATGCTTGAAGTTTGCTTGCCTTTTGCTTGTGCTTTGCTTGTAGTTTTTTTATATTTTTCTTAACGCTTTTACTGCAATATACGTCATTTTATTTTCATTGCTTAAACACTACAAGCGCATATTGATTTTGACATTTCACCTCACTTTGAATGCCGTTTTAAGGATAAAAACAGTCCACAGAAGCAAACCTTCTATGGACTGTTATTTGTGCCTTTCGTCCCCAAAACGGTATGCCTGCAAACTCCTTAACGACGCATTTTGACCATCGCTAAGGGATAAGGAGATAGACAGTATCTCCTCGGATAACTATGCAGTTATTTTTGTAACCAGTGGTCTTAACGCTATTCGCTCACGGAGCAGTAAATGCGTCCGCATCGTCGCAAATAAAACGTATCAACTCTTCTCCCATCATCGCAGCCAAGTTACTGCTCGGGTACCGTTTTCAGATTTTTGACCGAATACTCTATCCGATCTACGTCTTTCGACGCAAAACTTTGTGCTGATATTATAAAGGATAAAATCCCTTATGTCAAGCTTATTTTTAAAATTTTTGTAAATTTTTTTATAAGCATTGTTTTTATACGGCTAACCGAACACTTTTCTCTGTGATGTATAGTTATTTTACAATAGTCAAAGCACACACGCTATGTGCTTTGAAAAAAATTTTTAAAAATGTTTTGCTCTATATAATGCCTGTCAACAAAAATAAAATTTTCTATCCGTTATTGATAATTATAGTCATAGCGACCGATCAACGGATGATCACTCGCTCAAAAAAATTTTTTGTTTTGATGATTATACCAGCAAAACGGTTAATCTAATTGTCCCTTTAAAAAGTTTTTTATTTTTTTAATATTTTAGGCAAGAAGGCTGTAAAAGTTTTTACACTCCTTACAGTCATGGTCGGTTATAATAATTTTTGTAATTTTATCTATAAAGAGTATTGCGGTTGTATATATTGGAAATGATACGCTTAAAATTTCTAAATTCCGGCGTATTGTTCTTTCATTAACATTAAATTCAAATGCAAGGTTATCTATCGTTTCTTTTCTTCTTTTGTATAAAATATTGAATATTGACTGACGCCTTTCTGTCGTGTTTTTCAATATTTTCTCCCCCTCCGAATTCGATAGTGCCGTTATTCTAATACGCAAACCGGACACCTAATGTCCGCTTTAAAAAAATTTTTTTTGAAAATAAAAAAACTGTAAAGAGTTTTTACACTCCTTACAGTCCAAGGGATAGTTGGTTCGTCGTCAAAAGTTTTTCGCCATAAAAGAGTGTTTCATTTGCTACTTTAAAGTCCTTTGTAAATCCAACAACCTCTCGACGCTCCTTTTGCGTTTCTTATTTGATTTTTCGTTTGTATATTATTTTATTCCTTGTCATATTACAACATTTTTCGCAATTTAAAATAAAAAATTTTAACGTTGCTTGTCAATTTCGCTTAAATAATATATAGGAATAGCGCTCCAGCCGTG
>CADBUU010000067.1 GCA_902797945.1 uncultured Eubacteriales bacterium
AAGAAGACGTTGGTAAAAAGCTTGACTTTCTAATGCAAGAATTTAATAGAGAAACGAACACTATCTGTTCCAAGTCAAACGATATTGATATAACGAAATTCGGGCTTGCGCTTAAAAACGAAATTGAAAAAATGCGCGAACAAGTGCAAAATATAGAATAAGATTAAAAGGAGAATAAATTATGATAAATAATCCGCCTATCGACGAACTTGCAGAAAAAGTCGGATCAAAATACGCTTTATGCGTAATCGCATCAAAAAGAGCGAGACAACTTATCGATCACGCTCATAATCAGGGGCTTACGGATCTTCCCGGTAAGGTAAAACCGTTAAGCGAGGCCGCCATTGAAATTCAGGAAGGCAAAGTAACCGTTTCCAAATACTAAAACGAGAATATATCGCGGTAAAAGTTCCCTATTTTAATTGCTTATAAATTCAGGAACGTTTGACCGCGATAAATTATTTTTATTTATCACGAAAGGAGGAAATATGATCGCCGAAGTAATCGTTGATATCGCTCATAGCGAAGTTGATAAAGTTTTCGACTATATCGCCGACGATGATATTTCGCTTGGCTTTCGGGTTGAAATTCCTTTCGGCAGATTTAAGTCGGAAGGTTTTGTTATCGGGTTAAAGATTAAATCCGACATCGAAGGCTCAAAACTAAAAAAAATCATAAGAAAGCTCGATGATTTTCCCGTCCTTTCAAACGAGCAACTACTTCTCGCGAAATACGTTAAAGAAGAATATCACGTTCCTTTTGCAGCTGCATTAAGGCAATTTATACCCGCCGATTTAAGGGGTGGAAGAGTAAAGGAAAAAATTATTTCTTTTGCCGTCTTGAAAAACGAGATCTCGCCGGTTGAAATGGTCGCTTCGCTCAGAAAAAGCTCTACTGCTCAGGCAAACGCCATAGGTTATTTAAAAGAGCAAAAGAAAGAAAAATTATCGGTTTTAAACGAAAAATTCGGTTACGGAGCAATAAAATCTCTTATTGAAAAGGGTTTTATCGATTTATCGGAAGAAAAGGCGGGCAGAATTCCGTATAAACAACTTGAAGCCTTTTCAAAAGAAGTCACTCTTTCCGAAGAGCAATCAAATGCAATCGATACTCTTTTAAACACGGATAAAAGAGTAAGTTTATTATTCGGCGTTACGGGAAGCGGGAAAACGGAAGTATATTTAAGACTTATCGATTATTATTTAAGACAAGGCAAAACGGCTATAATGCTCGTTCCGGAAATAGCCTTAACTCCGCAGATGCTCGCGCAGTTAAGGGCAAGATTCGGCGACAACGTTTCGATTTTACACAGCGGCCTTTCCGCAGGCGAAAGATATGACGAATGGGTAAGACTAAGAACAGGCGAGGCTAAAATAGCCATAGGCGCGAGAAGCGCAATTTTCGCCCCCCTTGAAAACGTCGGAATAATTATAATAGACGAAGAACACGACGGTAGTTACGTCGCTGAAACGTCGCCGAGATATAAGACGCTCGACGTTGCAAAAAAAAGGTGTGAAATTCATAAT
The DNA here is from genome assembly GCA_902797945.1 of uncultured Eubacteriales bacterium. Classification (GTDB taxonomy): domain Bacteria; phylum Bacillota; class Clostridia; order Christensenellales; family Borkfalkiaceae; genus UBA10281. The sequence goes on from CADBUU010000067.1 coordinate 1,527, forward strand.
TGTAAATTGATTTTGGGCAGCGCAACGCCGTCGATTGAAACTTATTCCGCCTGCCTTTCGGGAAAATATAACCTTGCGAGAATGAATAAGAGAATAAACGGTAAAAACCTTCCTGATTTTATCGTTACCGATATGAGAGACGAATTGCGCAACGGGAATCCGAGTATTTTTTCGTATGATCTAAAAAGAGAGTTGCAAAAATGTATTACGGGCGGAAATCAAGCGATTTTGTTTTTAAACAGGCGAGGTTTTTCACAGCAAGTAATTTGCCGAGACTGCGGTTACGTTGCGAAGTGTAAAAATTGTGACGTTTCCTTAAATTACCATAAAGACAGTAATTTATTAAAATGTCATTATTGTAATTCGACTTATAAAAAATTATCGGCTTGCCCGGAATGCGGTTCAATCAACCTCAATTATAAGGGAACGGGAACGCAAAAAATAGTCGATGAACTCAACGCTTTATTTCCGACGGCAAGAATTCTCCGAATGGATAATGATACAACGCAAAATAAAGAAGGGCATTTTAAAATATTAAGAAGTTTTTCCTTGGGAGAAGCGGATATTCTCGTCGGAACGCAAATGGTTGCGAAAGGACACGATTTTCCTTCCGTCACTCTCGTCGGAATTCTCGACGCCGATATGAGTTTGTATTTTCCCGATTACAGATGCAACGAGAGAACTTTTCAGCTTATAACTCAGGTGGCAGGCAGAAGCGGAAGGGCAAATAAGAAGGGCGTCGTTGTTCTTCAAACGTATAATCCCGATAATGCGATTTTAAAATTTGCAATGAATTACGATTACGAGGGCTTTTTCAAGTATGAAAATGCAATCAGAAAATCCACTTTGTTTCCGCCTTATTCCGTTATTTTGCGTGTAATGGTTGAATCTGAAAGGGACGAGGACGCAATTTCCGGTCTCAAACGGGTTTATGAGAAATTATTACCTCTTTACGAAAAAGAAAAGGAAAGCTTCATTTTCTTTAACAAAATGAAAAGTCCCGTAAAAATTTTAAAAAACAAATACAGATATCAGGTTTTAATGAGATTGATAGCCGATTGTTTCGATGTAAAACACGAGATTTATAAACTCGCTCTTTCAGAAAAAACAAGTAAAGTTTTGGTATACGTCGAAGAAAATCCGGGAAGTCTTAACTAAATACAGGAGAAATATATGGCTTTATTAGAAATATTACAAGTGGGAGACGATAGACTCAGAGAAGTCAGTCAGTCCGTTTCGTCTTTTGATTTGAATTTAACAAATTTGCTTAACGATATGAAGGAAACTTTAAAAAACGCAAAGGGCGCAGGTCTTGCCGCTCCCCAAGTCGGTGTTTTAAAAAGAATTTTCGTCGTAGACGTTGAAGAAGGGTATTTTGAATTTATCAATCCGATTATTTTAGGAACTTCCGGCTCGCAATACGGAGCGGAGGGCTGTCTTTCCGTTAAAGGTAAATGGGGAGACGTAAAAAGACCTCGTAAAGTAACGATCAAGGCGCAGGACAGATTCGGAAAATGGTTTAAAATCGTTGCAAAGGATTTTTTTGCCAAAGCGATTTGTCACGAATACGATCATTTAGAAGGCATTTTGTATATAGATATGGCGGACAATATACGCGATGAGGACGAAAGTAAATGAAAATAATTTATTTAGGCACGCCCGAATTTGCCGTGAAACCACTTGAAAATATTCTTTTATCCGGAAAACACGAAGTGTTGGGTGTGGTTTGTCAGCCCGACAGACCGATAGGGAGAAAGGCAATTTTAACTCCGCCACCCGTAAAGCAAACGGCAATAAAATACGAAATTCCCGTTTATCAGTATGAAAGCGTAAGAAAAGAGGGCGTCGAGGATTTGAAAAAACTATGTCCGGACGCTATGGTAACTTGCGCTTACGGTCAGATTTTGTCTCAGGAAATTTTAGATATTCCGAAATTCGGAGTGTATAATATTCACGCCTCATTATTGCCTAAATACAGGGGAGCGTCTCCGATTCAATACGCCGTAATCAACGGAGACAAGAAAACAGGTATTACCTATATGAAAACAGACGTCGGAATGGATACGGGCGATATAATAAGACAATATGAAATCTCGATAGGTGAAAATGAAACTTACGGCGAATTGTCCGATAGATTATCTTTACTCGGCGCCGAACATATAGTTGAAATTTTAGACGAGATTGAAAACGGAAAAGCAGTTTTTAAAAAGCAGGACAATTCTTTTTCGTCTGTCGTAAAACCATTAAAAAAAGAAGATAGTATAATAGATTTTTCAAAAAGCTCAAACGTTGTTTTCAGCCTTATAAAAGGGACTAACCCTTGGCCAATTGCGCATACGGTTTTAAACGGTAAACTTCTTAAAATTTATTCCGCTAAATTGTCGGAAAAAGAAGGAAAACCGGGAGAAGTCGTCGAAGCGGATAGCAATCTCGTTGTTGCGTGCGGAAACGGGTCGATAGAAATTGTCGAACTTCAGGAAGAAGGTGGAAAGAGAATGTCGGCTAAATCCTTTTTGCTTGGCAGAAAAGTAAAAAAAGGAGATTTTTTAGGATAAAATATGCTAAAAACCTTTTATGACAGTTATCTCGTTCTTTCGAAAGTGTATTCCTACGGAGCGTTTTTGAAGCAATCTTTGTCTGATACCTATATTGAAGAAATCAACAGAGCAAAAACGACTAAAATTTGCTACGGCGTTTTGGAAAACGATTTATTATTGGAATATTATATTTCGCGTTTTTGTGATAAAAGACCTAAAACTGCAATCCGAATTATATTAAAAATCGCAATGTTTTCCATTAAATTTTTAAATTCACATTCTTACGCCGTAGTTGATAATGCCGTTGAACTCCTTAAAAAAATGGGGAAAGGAGGTTCTTCCGGCTTTGTTAATGCGGTATTAAGAAAGTTTATCGTAACGGATATTACTCTTCCCGAGGACAAAATATCAAATTTATCCATTAAATATTCTTATCCCGAATTTGCCGTAAAACATTTGATTTCCGATTACGGATATAAGACGGCAGTCGATATTATTGAGCACCGAAAAGAAAAGACTTTCGTTCGTTTCAATAATGGCGTCGACGGTGAAAAATATTTAAAAAATGCTGAATTTGAATATGATTTTACGCCTTTTTATAATTTGTTTTCGGTAAATAATTTTAAAAGAAATGAGGACTATGACAAAGGTTTATATACCTTCCAATCGATTGGTAGCGTTGCTATATGTTCTCTCGTCGGTAACGGTGAAAATCTAATGGACGCATGCGCCGCGCCCGGCGGGAAAAGTGTTTTTTTAGCCGATTATTTTAAAAATGTCGTTTCATGTGAGTTCCATTCCCATAGAGCAAATCTTATAAAGTCTTATTCGCAGAGAATGGGAAAAGATAATATTACTGTTTATAATCTCGATTCCTCGGTTTATAATCCCGATTTTGAAAATTCCTTCGATGCCGTTCTCGTGGACGCTCCTTGCAGTGGTTTTGGCGTCGTTGGCGAAAACCCCGATATAAAGATAAAAAGATCCGAAGAAGATATATATAGACTTACCGAAATACAATTTGATATTTTAAAAAACGTAAGTAAATATGTTAAAAAGGGCGGAGTTTTATGTTATTCGACTTGTTCAGTATTTAAAATAGAAAACGAAATGGTTTGTAAAAAATTCATTGAAGAAAATTCAAATTTTGATGCCGTATCGGTTGAGAGCAAATTAAATCATATTATTTGCAATCCGGGTATCGCATTTTTGCCACATATTTCCGAAGGGGCAGGATTTTATTTTTGTAAAATGGTTAAATTATGCTGATTTTATCCGATTTAAGTTTAGAACAACTTAAAACAGTTATTTTGGAAATGGGTGAAAAACCTTTTCGCGCGGAACAGATTTTCAGAGGATTGTCCTCAGGAAAAAGAATTTCCGAAATGACCGATATTTCGAAAGAATTAAGGGCGAAATTATTATCGGTTTACGAAGACGCTTCGGTTGAAATAATTGAAAAAAAGACGTCGAAAATAGACGGAACGATAAAATATCTATTTAAATTATGGGACGGAAACGTCGTTGAGGGCGTTTTAATGAAATATAAATACGGCAACACTCAATGCGTTTCGACGCAAGTCGGCTGCCGTATGGGTTGCGCTTTTTGCGCATCGGGTATTGATGGACTCGTAAGAAATTTAACACCCGGAGAGATTTTGGGACAAATTACAGCTGTAAATGCCGAACTTGGCGGAACTATTGATAAAAGAGAAGTAACGAACGTCGTTTTGATGGGTAGCGGAGAACCCTTAGACAATTATAAAAACGTAATTTCATTTATCAGAAATTTATCCGACAAAAAAGGTTTGAACGTGACTCCGAGAAATTTAAGTCTGTCAACTTGCGGACTTGTTCCTAAGATTTACGATCTCGCAAACGAAGGCTTAGACGTAAATCTTACCATTTCTCTTCATAATCCTTTCGACGAGGGCAGAAAATTACTTATGCCAATTGCAAACGCTTATAAAATTTCCGAAATTTTAGACGCTTGTTCTTACTATTTCGATAAAACGGGAAGAAGGTATATTTTCGAATATTCTTTGGTTAAAGGGCAAAACGACGGAAAAAATTGCGCAGACGAGTTAATTAGGCTCTTAAAAGGCAGACCCTGTCACGTCAATCTTATTCGTTTAAACGAGGTAAAAGAAAAAAAATTATCGGCGACTTCCGATAAAGACGCCTATAAATTTGCCGAGACTTTACAAAAGGGAGGATTGTCGGCGACGGTCAGAAGACAGATGGGAGTCGATATTGACGGAGCGTGCGGACAACTCAGAAGAAAATATATAAGCGGTGAAAAAATATGACTTATAAAGGACAGGTCGTATCTTCAAAAGCAGGGAAATTTTTTGTTAAAACAGGCGAAAACGAGATAATATGCTCAGCAAAGGGATCGCTAAAAATAAAAACGGATGGAATACTTATCGGAGATTTCGTCGAAATCGAAGATAAAGTAATATATAAAGTTTTAGAACGAAAAAACAAGCTTTTAAGACCAAGCGTTTCAAACGTTGACGTCGTTGTGATTGTAACCGCAGATCTTCCGAAACCGGATTATTATCTTATAGATAAATTTATTTCAAATTCGTATTTAGACGGTATCCCTTGTATAATTGCGGTAAACAAAACCGATATTTCAAATAACGAATTTGATAAAATCTATGATAACTATTCTTCTTGTGTTGATAAAATTTTTCCCGTTTCGGCGAAAACGGGAAAAGGAACTGAAGAATTTCTTCAATTTTTAAAAAATAAAACCTGTGTATTTACGGGGCAGTCGGCAGTCGGAAAGACGTCTCTCGTCAATTTTCTTTTTGGAGAAAACAATGAAACGGGAGAATTAAGCGAAAAAACGCTTAAAGGAAAGCAAACCACTACCTGTTCGAGGATATTCGAGAAAAACGGAGTTAAAATCGTCGACACTCCCGGATTTTCCGCTCTTAACGTCGATATTTTAAAAAGAAAACTCTCTTCATCATATCCCGATTTTGAAAAATATTCTGGATTTTGTCGCTTTAACGATTGCCGACATATAAACGAACCGCATTGCGCCGTAATAAAAGCGGTTAAAGAAAAAAACGTTAACGCTGAAAGATATTCGAGATATCTGGAAATATATAAAAACGCAAAGGAAAATAGAGATTATGGAAAGAAAAATTAAAATTGCGCCTTCTGTTTTATCCGCCGATTTCTCAAAAATGGGCGACGAGGTGAAAAGAATAGAATCGGCAGGGGCGGATATCGTTCATCTTGACGTTATGGACGGTGTTTTCGTTCCGAACATAACTTTCGGTATTAAAATGGTTTCGGATATCAACAAGATAACGGATCTGCCTCTCGATTGTCACCTTATGATTGTCAACCCCGAAAGATACGTTGAACAATTTGCAAAAGCAGGAGCAAACTATATTACCGTTCATTATGAAGCGTGTAAGAATAATCTCAAAAATGTTTTGTTGCAAATAAAACGGGCAGGCGTTAAAGCCGGAGTAGTTATAAATCCGAATACGAAGGTCGAAAAAATCGAAAACATTGTAGAACTCTGCGATATGGTTTTGGTTATGAGCGTTTTCCCCGGTTTCGGCGGACAAAAATTCATCTCGGAAGTTTTGGATAAATGCGTAAAATTAAGAAAAATCATAGATGAAAAAAATCTCGATTGTCTGCTTGAAATAGACGGCGGTATAAACGAAGCAACTTCAAAACTTGCAATTAAAGCCGGTTGCGACGTGTTGGTTGCAGGAAGCGCTGTGTTTAGTGCCGAGGACGCAAAAGTAGCGATAAATTCTTTAAGATGAAAGCATTAATATTTCTTGGCGGCGAAGATTACGAAGGCGATTTAAAGATTGCAAAAGACGATATTATTATTTGTTGTGATAGGGCGTATGATTATTTATCAAAAAGAGAAATAAAACCCGACGTTATTCTCGGAGATTTTGATTCTCTCGGATTTATCCCCGAAGGAGCAACTGTTTTCCCCGTTGAAAAAGATATGACCGACTATGAAATTGCCGTCGATTATCTCATTAAACATTCAATCGTGAATGCAGAAGTTTATTGCGGAGGCGGAGGAAGAGATGATCATTTGCTCGCAAATTTCGCAGTAACCGGAAAGGCGTTTAAAAGTGGAGTAAATTTAAAATTTATAACCAATTATTCGACTTCATTTTTTATTAAAGGAAGCGTAGTGTTTCCAATTGAATCGGGGGCTGTTGTTTCGGTTATCGCATTTGATAAAATTAAAATAAAATCGAGCGAAGGTCTTAAATACGCATATAAAGATACCGTTTTGAATTTTTATACTTCGCTCGGTATTTCAAACGTCGCCACAAGTAACAAGGTTAAAATTGATATTGAAGATGGAGAGGCGCTCGTTTTGCTCGTAACGGCGGAATTAAAACAAAAAAAAGAAGGTTAACGCCTTCTTTTAATTTTGCTTTTTTTGTGTATAATCGTCGTGTTTTACGGGCTTTAAATAGTATAATTCGAGCAATTTTTCGTCGTTAAACAAATAATTTTGATTAAAACCCGTCTTACGTTCAAATTCTTCAAAAGTAATTGCTTTTGGATTTTCAATCTCTTCATTGTCCGTAGTTATCAGAAAATCACACGAATCGACTTCTTTCGTAAAACAAAACCCCTTTTTATAAATATAGTCGATCATCGATAAAAGACGATCGGGGTATTTTCTCTCCGTTTTATGAGAAAAGCAAAAAATCGTTTTATTTTTTTCGGGAATGAGATTTTTTACAAAATCCGAATATATGGACAATAAAACTTTATTGCTCGGTTTAAGCCCGAACTCTTTTTTTATTACGGAATAGGAGTAATTTAAGACGTATCCCTCAGTATCGTTTGTTCCTAACACGACGCCGTATTTTAATAAGAGGGTATGAAGGTCGATCGCTTTTTCATCTAAAATTTTTTTCAGAAGCGTCAGAGTTGCAAATGCGTCTTCATCCGCTCGGTGCGCCAAATATTCACAGCCGTATTTTTCGCATAAAATTTTCAGTCCGACGGCATTTTCTTCAGGATGAATCAGTTTGTAAATATACTGAACGTCTAAAAATTTATAATTTATTATCGGAAGGGAATATTTAACGCAGGCGTCGTTGAGATATCTTAAATCGTTTACGATTGAAAAGCCCAAAGCGAGCCTGTCTTTAAACAAATTGGCAATTTTATCATATAAAGCGTCGAATCTCGGAGAGCGTCTGAATTCTTCTATTGAATACGCAAAAGTAATTCCGGTTTGCTTAGCGTGTTTTTTATCTCCCACGAAAAATTTAGAGGGGAGTGGATTTATAAGAATATCATCTCTTTTTATAACGTTAAAATTTTCGTCAGCTATAACGTAGCCAAGACTGCATAAACTGCCGTCGTCGGCATGTCCTGTGCAACTTTCCGTGTCAAATATCAAGTATTCCATTAAAATTTCCTAACAAGTCCTTTCACTTTCCCTAATATTTTTACGTCGTCCAAAATTATGTCGCTCATGGAACTGTTTTCAGGATGAAGGATAATTTTATCGTTTTTTCTGAAAAATCTTTTTACAGTTGCCCCGTCGTCGAAAAAAGCAACGACGATATCGCCGTTTTCAGCATAATCGGTTTTTTGAATAATAATTTTATCGTCGTTATAAATTCCTGCGTCTATCATACTTTCGCCCTTAACTTTCAGCATAAATAAATCGTCGTCGCTATTTCCGAATTCTGTCGGTAAAGGGTAATATCCTTCGAGGTTTTCATACGCGAAAATCGGAACGCCCGCCGTAACCGTTCCTATTAAAGGGACGCTTAAAAATTTTTCGGTTTTCTTATTATCTGTCAACGAAATAGACCTCTTTTTATTTTCCGGACCTCTTTTAATATCTCCGCGTTGTTCGAGTTTCTTAAGATAATACTGACAACTTGCCGTTGATTTTATTCCTATAGCTGAACAAATTTCTCTTACAGACGGCGGAAAACCGTTATCATTTAAGTAATCCTCGACAAAATCTAAAACGCATTGCATTTTATCGTTTATTTTTTTCATCTTTCACCTTTTGTAAAAACGTATATTAAAATAATAACATTTTTTTTTGCAAAAATCAAACGTTTGTTTGCAATTTTGTTGTGTTTTTTATTGAAATTTTTTAAATTTTGATATATAATATAAATCAGTAAAAAAGAAGGCGAATTTTATGAATAATAAAGAAAAGAAAACGTGTGTTTTATACGATAAAGAATGCGACGATTGCGGCGAATGCGATATTTGCGATCTCGATCCGCTTAAAATTTGCGATAATTGCGGTAAGTGTATTGATTTTAAAGACGTTGCAAGTATTAAAATCGACGACGTAATTAAAGATAATAATTAAAATACTGTAAAAATATTTGCAAAAAAACCTTAAATATATTATAATATATATTATAATAAATATATTATGGAGAAGCAGCGATGGATAGTTTCGTTTTAAAAATGATTTTATACGTTTCTAATTTTATTGCGGTTCTTGTGTCTATTCCTTGCCACGAGTTCGCGCATGCTTTCGCAGCGGTAAAAAACGGAGACGACACGCCGAAATATACGGGAAGATATACTCTTAACCCATTTGCTCATTTTGACTTTTTGGGGCTTGTAATGATGATCGTTTTTAGGTTCGGTTGGGCGAAACCTGTTACGGTCAATCCGTCTAATTTCAGAAATTATAAAAAAGGCGCGATAGAGGTCTCAATCGCCGGGGTTATAACAAATCTTATTCTTGCTTTTTTGTTTTGTCCCGTCAAAATGCTCGTTTTTAATAATTTAATTGTAGGCTTAACCCCATCTGATTGGTCGAGATATTTAAAAGTCTTTTTATATTATATTTGCGATAGTATGTTTTATCTCAACTTAAGTTTATTCGTATTTAACCTTCTTCCGTTCTATCCTTTGGACGGATTTCGGTTGATAGATTCTCTTTCTTCAAGAAGAGGAAAGGTATATTGGTTTTTATATAAATACGGAAGATTTTTTTTGTTGGGAATTTTCCTTTTAAGTTATATTGCAGATTGGACCGGACTTTATTACCTTAACGTAATAGGCGTTATAAGGGATTTAGTTGCCTATCCCATAAACGCATTTTGGTGGTTGATTATATATCCCATAATCGCATTTTGGGGGTTGACTATATGACGATAGAAAAAGAAGTTGCAAACTTCGAGTCTGTCGTCGATTATACGACGAAACTATCTAACTTCGAAGGCCCTCTCGATTTGCTTTTATTTCTTGTAAACAAGGCCGAAATTGAAATTAAGGATATATTCGTATCGGAGGTAACCGAACAGTTCATGGAATACGTCAATAACGCAAACGACCTCGATATTGAAAGAGAATCTGAATATTTAAGTATGGCGGCGACGCTTCTTGAAATAAAATCGAAGGCCCTTCTTCCTGTCGTTGAATTTGACGACATAGACGGTTTCGAGCAAGTCGATCCCGAACAGGAATTCTTACAAAAAGTCGAAGAATATAAATTATTTAAAGAGGCGAGCGATAAACTAAAAAACATCGAAACGACGGATAGGTTTTATAAAGAGCCTGACGACAGCGCAAACGATGTCAGAATAGTTTACAAAGATTTTAATCTTCAAGGTCTTATAAAAGCGTTTACAGAAAAAAAAAAAAAAACCGATCTTGAAAGAAGGATTAAAAACGACCAAAAGGAAATACCGAAAGAAATATTTACGGTCGCCGACAAAATAAATTACATAAAACAAACTATGCTTGAAAGGGAAAGTTGCAGTTTTTTCGATCTTTTTACCGAATATGCAACAAAGACGGAAATTATTACGACTTTTCAGGCGTTACTTGAACTGTTGAAATTACAATATCTTAAAGTTGAACAGAGCGGAACATACGAAGATATAACGATTACACTAAGAGAAGACAGGAGTGAAGAAGTTGGAGACCTTAGCGAATATAATTGAGTCCATATTGTTCGTATCCGGTAAAGAAGTCGCCATAAAGGATATTTCGGAAAAACTTGAAATATCGGATAAAGAAGTTTTACAGGCGGCGAAAGATTTACAGGAAAAATATGACGAAAAGTCAGGCATTCAATTACTTATTTTCAATAAAAAATTGCAGTTTTGTTCTAATACTAAATATGCGGAATCCGTAGCGACCGTTTTAAATCCCATAAAAGAGAGGGAACTGTCGAGAAGTATGTTGGAAGTTGCGGCAATCATTGCGTATAAACAACCCGTTACGAGACTTGACCTTGAAGAGATAAGAAGATGTAACAGCGAATACGCTATTCAAAATCTTTTAAAACTCGAAGTTATCGAAGTCGTAGGAAGAAAAGACGCTGTCGGAAGACCGGTTATGTTCGGAACGACCGATAAGTTTTTAAAGAGGTTTCAGATTTCGTCTTTAGACGAACTTCCCGATTACGATAAACTTATGGAGCAAATAAGCTTACTGCACGGCGGCGATGACAATTATCTTTTCAGAAAAGACGTTTACGACGAGGAGAACGATCCCGACGCCGTAAAAACGGCAGACGGACAAACCGTTATGTCTCAAGTCGACGAAATTGCCGCAACGAAAAGCGACAAGAAAAAAAAAAAAAAACCAAAAGACAATGAAGAAGAGGATTTCGATCTTAAACCAATCGAAGAAGAGGAAATACCCGATTATTTAAAAGATGAAAACGTTGAATTTATCGAATAATTATATAAAAGCGGCGGAATTTTGATTTCT
>CADBUU010000068.1 GCA_902797945.1 uncultured Eubacteriales bacterium
ATTCCGAACACAGAAGTTAAGCTCAACTGCGCTGAAAGTACTTGGCGGGCAACCGCCCGGGAGGATAAGTTGTTGCCACATTCCAAAGAAAAAAGACTTGATATTTACCGCACTTCCGTTAGGGAATTATCGGTAAAGGCTGCTCTTTGAGAGTCAGGCGTGGCGTAATGCCACGCCTTTTCTCTTGCTCTTTTCTAATCGAAGTCAGGGATTTCAACGGCTCCGACAAAGTTGTAAATGATTTCGATTGTGTGTTTGTAATATCCGTCAATCTTCTCCTTTTCATAGATCAGCACCTTATCTATGAACGCTCGCAGGATTTCAGGTGTCAATTCCTCGAAGTCGCTATACTTATCAACGAGTGAAACAAACTTTGTTATGTTATCGGTTTTGTTTTTGGATTTTTCTATGTCTGTTTTTAATATAGACACTTTTCCTATTAGTAATCCTTGTTCATTTTCGTAGTTCTCGCTCATTTTCAAATAGCGTTCTTCGGATATTTTGCCCGAAACCTTATCTTCGTAAAGATTTTGAATAATCTTATCGAGCGTCTTGATTCTCGCTTCGGATTCTTCTATCTCTTTCAAAGACGCTTTTAGTTCACGCTTGGACTTGGCTTCACTTCGGCTTGCCAAAATTGATAGGAACTGTTCCTTGTTCTCGTTCGCATAACGGATCGTAAATTGCAAATCGTTTTTAATCATTTCTTCGACCGCATGAACGGTTATTTGATGAGAAGAACAAGTCCGTTTCTTTTTCTTCCGATAAGACGAGCAGTTGAAGTATTCCGCCTGTTTCATTGTCGTGCAACGGCAAAGATACATTTTCTGCCCGCAGTCGGCGCAATAAAGCATTCCGGATAACACACTCATTTCGCCCATTTCCGTAGGGCGACGACGGCTTTCTCTGATTTTTTGAACAATATCGAACGTTTCCTTGTCAATAATCGGCTCCTGCGTATTTTCAAAGATAGCCCAATCTTCTTTCGGCGCGTTGATACGTCTTTTTGACTTATAGCGCAAGCACTTTTTCAGGCGGAACGATCTCCGCTTTTTCGCTATACGGATTTGCCAAAGCAAACAACGTATTATTGCCGCGTTTTGCAAACGAGATAGCGCAAGGAACAGGCTTATCCTTGCGGACGATCCTTGCTCTTTCGGGAATCTTCAAAGTTTCGTCGATAAATTTTAAGTTATCCTTTATCGCGTTATAATCGTTTCTGAAATCAACGTCCCAACTCTTTTCGCTATTCTCGGCATTAGCATCATCATACTGCTTTTTGAAGTAACTTTGCAACGTTTCGTCGGGAGTGAGCGTTCTCGTGTCGCTACCGACAATATTGTTTATCAGAAACATTTTTAAGGTGGAAATGCCTTTAATAAGAGTGTTTTGTTCGCCTATATCGGTCGGGAAGAAGTTGTAGATATAAATCTTATCAAACATTTTTTTATTGATACGGTTGATACGACCTATTCTTTGAACGACTCTCGTCGGGTTATACGGAATATCATAGTTGATGATAACGCCGGCGCGGTTAAGGTTGAAGCCTTCGCTTAATGCGTCGGTGGCAACGATAATATCGTAATTGTTTTTCTGTTCCGCCGCCTTATATGACGCGTCGAAATTTGATTTGACGACGTTACGGTCGATATTTGATGCTTTACCCGTATATAACAACACGCGGAAACTGTCTTCTTCAAGTCTTGCTTTTACGTAATCCGCAGTATCGGCAAAAGATGAAAAGATAACGATTTTGCGAGAAGCATTATCCGTAAGATTGTTTTTAATCTGACGGCAGACTTCGTTATATTTCGGATCTTCTCCAACAGTGTCGGATGCAAACCATTCGTTGTATATCCCGCGGAGCAGTTTTACGTCGTTTTCAACGGCAAGAATAAACTCTTCTTTAAATAAATTTTTCGCAAAAGGAATTGCTTTTTTCTTGATTTTATCAACGTCAATAGGCTCGTCCGCTATATTATTGATTGCGTCAAATGTTTCCTGTATCTCGTTTTCGTCGGGATCGGGCAGATAGCCGCTTTTCTTTATCGGGACGTAGCCTTTATCCCACCATTTTTTGATATTCTCATAAGACGTAAGCAAACTATTAAGCGTTGACTTAAACGCCGCTTTGGGACTTTCAAAGCGCATAACGAGCAATCTTTTTATAAAC
>CADBUU010000069.1 GCA_902797945.1 uncultured Eubacteriales bacterium
CCTATTGTTTTTGCGTCAGCAAAAACAATAGGGTACCCTATGAAATTTTAATTCAATTTCCTGCGTTTTTATCGCTTTGAAAGGGGAATCAAAGTGACAAAACGCAAAAAATTAAGAACAATAGTTCTACAATTCTATATTGTAACAGAACTATTGTTCTTTGTCAACTCATTTAATAGACTTTTTAAAAAAGCGACTCGTTTTTCCGAGTCGCTTTTTATACTGTTTATTACGTTATATAACGTTCATTTCTTCGAAAAGAGTAAAGTCGGGCCCTTTATATTCTTCCCTTATAACGCTCTTATCGGAAAATCTGACTTTCTTTAAAACTTCGCTCAGCCTTCCGCTCATCGAAATTCCCGTTATCGGCGTTACTTTATCTCCCTCGTAATAATATGCGAGCCTTATTTCTCCGCCGATATAATCATTATATATATCGACCTGTATCCCTGACATCGAAACGATTTCTATACGGGAAATTTTCTCCGCTTCCTCTTTCTTTACGCTTCCCGTATCAACCTCGACACACGAAAGCGCGCCGCTTATTTCTTCCTTGGTTTTTCCGAGATATTGTCCGAAACGGTTATCTCCGTAATAACTGCTTACCTTTCCTCCGTCGATAATACGGACGTCTTTTAAAGTAACGCCGTCGCCGTCGAACGCCGCGGAATATCTGCTCCCTTTAAGTTTTCCTCTCATCGTAACGCCGAGCTTATCTCCTACGGAGCCTTCCTGTATATCGTCGCCGACCTTAAAGACGTTCGCGCGAGCGTAAACCGAGGCGTATGACAGACCGTAAGTCAACTCCTTTATAAGCTCGCAAGTTTCCTGAGGACGTAAAATCACGGCGTAATTTCCCGTTTTTTGAAGTTTCACCGCATATTCTCTATCCCTGACTTCCTTCATCTTCTCGTCTATTTCTTCGGTTATTTCATCGGCGTTGAAATCGGTAAAATTATACTGTTCGTAGAGTTCGACCGACTCTTTTTCGGTTGTCCATGTAGGTATTGCCTCGACCATTGCCCTATAAGATTTCTGAGTTTTATCCACGCCTTCGGAGTTTAACACTCTCTTGTCTTCTTCGTAGACAAAAATTTCGAGAGCGTTTATCGAGCCGTTTTTATAAGAGTCGGCTTTAAACACAGCGTCTGCGATTTTAAAAGCGAGAGCGTCAAAATCGAAATTCTTAATATTCGACTCTATCTCGTATTTTTCCTCTCCGCCTTCCACGAGCGAATACGGTTTATTGTAAATAAGTTTTGCCCTCTCTACCGCCTGCTGCGTCTTTCTTCTTATCTCGTCGTTATCCATCGACTGAAAAACTTCAAACGAACTGTCGCCCATAGCGTCGCCGTTTTTGACGTAGACGGAAACTTTCTTGTCGACGACCGACGTCGACCTTACGGTTTCGAGTTTTCTTCCGACGATAAACAGTTCTTTACTTATAGTCTTTATTTCTACAATTTTATATGCGTCGACGCCTTCGACGCTCTTTATTATATTTACGAGTTCTTTCATGCGAGTTTCACCTTCAATTTGAGATTCGCGCCGCCGTCGGAGACGTATACCCATTCCTTATATCCCTTTCCGCACATTCCTTCGCCTGCAACGTTGAAACCGTCGGAAATCATTGTTATCGACTTTAAAAGTTCGGGAACCGAGCCGCTCATAACGACCGGAGAAACGTAATTTTCGGTAAGTTTACCGTCGATTATCTCTATGCCGTATTCGGCGGTGCATTGTATCTGCCAATTTTTCGGATCTTCCATTCCGTTATTGGTTTCAAACAACATATATCCGTGTTTTACGGATTTTATCATATCTTCGAGTTTATCTTTTCCCCTTTCGAAGAAAGTGTTGGTCATTCGCGAATACGCCTTGCGTTTAAAACTCTCACTTCTTCCGTTGCCGGTAGGCTCCGTTCCGAGTTCCATAGCGCTCGTAAGGTCGGAAATTCCGGCGACTAAAATTCCGTCTTTTATTATCTGCGTATCGTGAGCGAGAACTCCGTCGTCGTCAAAAAAGTAAGACGCCGCCGAAAGAGTCGAAGCCGCTCCGTCTCTCATATTGGTTATGGGAGAGGCGACGTATTTCCCGACGTAATCTTTCGCAAGCGCTCTGCTCTTGACGAATTGATCCATTTCTACGCCGTGTCCGAAAGCTTCGTGAGCGATAAGTCCCGTAATTGACGTATCGGTTATCACGTCGTAAACTCCCGGTTCTATCGGCTTTGCCGAACAAAGTTTTTGCGCCTTTTTAAGAAGTTTTTCTTTAAGCGTCGGCATAACTTCCATAACTTCTTTTATATTAGTTGAATACCAACCCTCTCTCGCCATTACCGTTCTTTCTCCGCCGTATACGACCACCATTCTGCCGTTTACCCAACCGTAATTTTGGTCAAGTTCTCTGTTTGCGGATATAAAAATCTTGGAAACTTCGTAAGGCGCAAGCATTACGATGGCGTTTAAAACGTTTTTATCCGAAGCGATAATATCGTCTTTTAATTTTCTGCAAAAATCGATAGCGACCGAGTCGGAAAAATCCCCGATATCGCTTTCCCTTGAAAAAGATTTTTTCAGCGGCTCGTCGGAGGGAACTTTCAAGGTTACGTTTTCGTAAGATTCGTCGCTCTTTTTACAATTTAAAAAAATCTCTTCCGCCGTTTCTTTCGCGCTTTTTTCGAGGGACGAAACGGAATATTCGTAAAAAATTTTACCGTCGGTCATTTTAAAGACGAACCCGCATTCTCCCCTTCCGTCCGAGATTTGCGCCGTATTTCTGTCCGCCCTGTAATTCGTGGCGCAAACGTCCGTTCCCAAAACGCTTGCGTATTTAAATCGGCTATTCAAGATTTTTACTATTTCTTTAAGTTTTTCTCTCGTTTTATCGAGGTAAACCGAAAAAGCCATATATTTTCTCCTTTTCTCCGTAATATAACGGTTTTTAAAAAATTATAAAACAACTCGTTAAACTTGTCAAGCCGTTTTTTGAGCTAAATGCCTTCGTTCGTCAAATTTTCATATTTAAAAAACACAAAGACGCAAAACCGACAAAATCTCCTAAAAAATGGTAAATAATCCCAAAAACCAACCTCTTTACGGGTGTAAAATCAAATTTACCTAGCCAAATCAATTTATATAAAAAACGACTTAAATAATTCTTGACTTGGCTGACAAAAGGAGAATTTTAACGATGAACGAAGAAAAACCAAACAACAGAGTATTCATAAGAGGAGAGATCGTAACCGAAGCGAGATATTCTCACGAGGTTTACGGCGAAGGCTTTTACGAAACGGACGTGCTTGTAAAAAGGCTGTCCGGACAAGCGGACGTTTTACCTCTTACAATTTCCGAAAGGCTGATAACGAGCAACGGTTTAAAACCCGGCTCTGAAATAAGCGCTCTCGGACAATTTCGCAGTTACAACAAATTAGTTGGCGAAAAAAGCAAACTTATGCTTACCGTTTTCGTCCGTGAACTTATCGACGCGGAAGACGCGAAAAATCCCAACAATATAGTTTTATCGGGATACGTCTGTAAACCTCCGGTTTACAGAACGACGCCTTTCAGCAGAGAAATATCCGACGTTCTCGTCGCGGTAAACCGAGCCTACAACAAATCGGACTATATCCCCTGTATCGCATGGGGAAGAAACGCAAGGTTCGTAAAAAATCTCGCAGTAGGCGAAAGAATAGCGCTGTCGGGAAGAATTCAAAGCAGAGAATACACCAAAAAAATCTCCGAAACGGAATCAAAAACTATGACGGCTTACGAAGTTTCTATATGTAAACTCGCCGCATACTACAACGTCGACGCCTTCGACCTCGACGAAGAATTCGGTATGACTTTCCCATCGAGCGAGCAACTTACGGGAATAATATAATCTTTTTTTTAAAGCGTTCTTAAACCTATTTGCGGTTTAAGAACGCTTTTATTTTTTACTCAAAATTGTTGAAAAGAATAAAGTTCTGTGATATAATTATAGTAACTTATGATTAAGAAGAAAAACACTAAATTATACGCTTCGAGATTTATCATCGTCGCCCTTTCCATTATCGCTCAGGCGGTCGGCATGTGGGCGTTGATATTTATCTTGAACCGAGAATTCATCTCCGTTCAGGCGTTCATAACTACGATAGGCGCGATTTTGTTTTTGTCTATCGTAAACCGCGAACAGGCGGCGGTCTATAAAATACCTTGGATAATAATATTTCTTATTTTTCCCTTTGCGGGGGTAATGGTATACGTTACTTTCGGGAACGTCAGAATAAGTAAAAAACAAATGCGTAAATTCCGCCACGTCTATAACGAAAGTCACGACGGATATTACGAACAGAAATTCGTATTAAAACAACTCGAAGAAGTAGGAACTAAGGGCTTAGGTATGGCGAAATATTTAAAAAATACGACCTCCCTTCCCCTCTTTAATAATACGAAAACTCAATATCTTCCGACCGGCGAAGAATTTTTCGAAAAACTGAAAAGTGAAATATCTTCCGCCGAACGATACGTCTTTTTGGAATATTTTATTATCGAAGAAGGCGAAATGTGGAACGGAATTTTCGAAATATTAACGGAAAAAATCAAAAAGGGCGTCGAGATTTACATTATGTATGACGACGTCGGAAGTATGCCGAAACTGCCTGCGAAATTTTACAAGCAATTACAAAAACAAGGTTTTAACGCCACCAAATTCAACAAGTTCACTCCCGTCGTTTCGATTTCTCACAATAACCGCGACCATAGAAAAATCGCGGTCATAGACGGAGAAAAGGGATTCGTTAGCGGAGCGAATATCGCCGACGAATATATAAACGTTTCTAAACC
The DNA here is from genome assembly GCA_902797945.1 of uncultured Eubacteriales bacterium. GTDB lineage: Bacteria > Bacillota > Clostridia > Christensenellales > Borkfalkiaceae > UBA10281. Next base: position 4,827 of record CADBUU010000069.1, read on the forward strand.
TTTCGGAAGATGGCGCGACAACGCTCTTTTCTTACAAGGACAAGCGGTAGACAGTTTAGTCAGATTATTTATTCAATTGTATAATATGGCGGCGACCGAACAACTCGTCGAAGAGCAATTCATTTTCGATCATCACAAGTTCGTAAACGACGGTTTTGTGTTTCCTTTCGGCGACTCGCCGGCTCCGATTACTTACGAACATATCGGCGAAAACATCTACCTCGATATTATTAACCGAGCCGACAAATACGTCTATATAACGACGCCTTATCTCATAGTGGATACGCCTATAACCGACGCCTTAAAAAAAGCGGCGGAAAGAGGCGTCGACGTCCGCATAATCATACCCGAAATACCTGACAAAAAACTCGTATATCTACTTACGAAAAGTTTTTTGCCGTCGCTCATTCGGGCAGGCGTGAAAATCTACAAATATAAAAACGGGTTTATACACTCGAAAACTTTTCTCTCCGACGGCGACGTGGGCGTGGTAGGAACGATAAATCTCGATTTCCGTTCCCTCGTTCACCACTTCGAATGCGCCGTTTGGCTATATAAAACCTCGTCGTTAATAGATATATACGCCGACTTTTTAAGATTATTCGAAGTCGACTGCGAATTGGTCGACGAAGAAAAAGCAAGACTTAAATGGTATGAAAGATTGATAAAATCATTACTCAATCTTTTCGCGCCGCTTATGTAATACAAAATACTATCAGGAGAATAAAACTATGGAACTCAAAGGAAGCAAAACGGAACAAAATCTTCGTTCGGCGTTTGCCGGCGAAAGTCAAGCTCGCAACAAATACACCTATTTCGCAAGCGTCGCAAAAAAGGAAGGCTACGAACAAATAGCCGAAATTTTCCTTAAAACCGCCGACAACGAAAAAGAACACGCAAAAATGTGGTTTAAGGCGCTCGGCGAACTCGGAGGAACTGCTGATAATCTTCGCCATGCGGCGGAGGGCGAAAATTATGAATGGACGGACATGTACGTTCAATTCGCAAAGGAAGCGAGAGAAGAAGGATTTTTCGATCTCGCCGACAAATTCGAAGGCGTCGCCAAAATAGAAAAAGCGCATGAAGAAAGATATAAGGCTCTTTTAAACAACGTTGAAATGCAAGCCGTTTTTGCAAAGAGCGAAGAAAAAATGTGGGAATGCAGGAACTGCGGACACCTCGTAATAGGTAAAGAAGCCCCCGAGGTTTGCCCCGTATGTAATCACCCGAAAGCTTATTTCGAAGTAAGAAAAGAAAACTATTGATTTAAAAATTAAAGGGGCTGATTTCAGCCCCTTTTTTATTGTCCGAATAAAAAATTCGTCGTAAACCATTTTAGGAATCGTAAAAACGACGCCCCTCGTCCGTCACGAATCTTTCGGTCTTGGGATATTCGAAAATATCTCCGTTATCGGCGTTTTCTTCCAAATACCGAACGAATTCTTGCGCATACCATTTCGCCATTTCGAGATTATGCATACGAAAATAGCCGCAATTTTTAGCCGTTGCGCCCGGCACGGTCTGCGCCTCTTCAACTGACTTAAAAGCCTTTAATATCAAATCGTATAACGCCTCGGGTTTACGATCTCCTTTAAGAATGAGATAAAACCCCGTAAGGCAGCCCATCGGTCCCCAATAAACTATTTCGTCTTTCCACTTTGGATTGTTGCGAAGAAAAGTCGCTATAATATGTTCGAGCGAATGCATTGCCGCAACGTCTATCGCCGGTTCTACGTTCGGCCTTTTAAGTCTTATATCGTAAGTCGTAACGGAATATTCTCCCAATTTATCTACTCTGCTCGTAAAAATACCGGGAATAATTTTCGTATGGTCTACCGAAAAACTCTGTATAAGTTCCATTTTTGTTTCTCCTTTTATAAGTCGAATAAAAATATTAATTTCTTATACATTATATCATATACACGTTTATTTTTCAAGCGTTGACGCCTTTTTACGGCGAAACGGCTTACACAAATACGTCGAATACTCCGAAATTCAGTCCTTTTAACGTCAAGACAAGAACGGCTATTTTTGAAAATCACGCTTCGCCAATAAAGAATACAATAAAGGCACTACCTTTCGATAGTGCCTTTATTGTGGTGGACAGGGGTGGATTCGGACCACCGAAGTCAGGTGACGACAGATTTACAGTCTGTTCCCTTTGGCCGCTCGGGAACCTGTCC
>CADBUU010000070.1 GCA_902797945.1 uncultured Eubacteriales bacterium
GATTATACGAACAAATAATAGACGGGGAATACTTTACGAATTGTCCGTCGACGTTCCTTCCCGCACCCTTCGTGTCGAAAAGAATTTCTCCGCTAACTTCGGAAAAAGATGGGTTTAAATCGCAACAATCTCCGTCGGTTAGCGTGTAATAATCGTTTGAGATAAGGTCGTATACGGCGAGATGAGAATTTACGTCGTTGGAAAAAACGCAAGTCGCTATTTTATCGTTTCTTAATTCGGCGCCCGAAAAAATTTCTTTCGCGGAGTGAACGACGTGAGATTCTTCACCTTTTTCGTCCGTTAAATCTTTGATGAGAATTCCCGAAACGTCGTTTACGACGGCGGAATATATTATTTTATCCTTATTACCGTAGAAGTTAAGAGAATTAAAGAAAGAGCGGTCGTCGCGAAAGGCTCTCGATCTCGTAAGATTTGCCGCCGCGTCTCCTCTGAATTCCGCTCCGAAACCTTGCGTTTTCCACGCGTCGTTTTCAGCCGTTTTTTTCTCGGCGTTTATTATTTTGTCGTGAAAAGCGCTATCGTATTCTGAAATTTTTCCGTCGGAAAAAACTTTGATTTTCAATTTGTCGTTAAAAACTATTTTCATAATATGAAAATTATAAATTTTTTTTAGGATATTGTCAATAGAAATTATGAAATCTATAAGAGAATTGTATAAAATAGGGAGAGGACCGTCGAGTTCTCATACTATGGGGCCCGAAAAAGCATGTCGACTTTTTGAGAAGGAAAACGGCGTGTGCGACGAGTATAAAGTAACTCTTTTCGGTTCTCTTTCGGCAACGGGCAAAGGGCATCTTACCGATAAGATTATAAGAGAAACTCTCGGGGAAGACAAAACCGAAGTCGTTTTCGATTGCGAAAAAACTCGTCTATCTCATCCCAATACAATGCTAATCGAGGGGTTCAAAAATGGAGTTTTGAAAGATAAATGGGAAGTTTTAAGCGTCGGAGGAGGGGCTATAAAAGTAAAAGGTAAAAATAATATAGCGCCAATAGACGTTTATCCGCATAAATCTTTTGAGGAGATAAAAGAGTTTTGTCTTTTAAACCGCATAAAACTGTGGCAATACGCCGAAATTTTCGAAGGCGATGGTTTTTGGGATTATCTTTCCGAAATCTGGCAAGCGATGAAAGCGTGCGTAGAGCGAGGGTTAAAAGCGAGCGGAGTTTTGCCGGGAGGTTTAAATACTCAAAGGAAAGCGAAAACGCTCCGCGAGCAATATGTTTTAAACGAAAACCCCGAAATTCGCGATAATAGGACGGTATGCTCTTACGCTTACGCTTGCGCCGAAGAAAATGCGAGCGGAGGGGTTGTCGTTACGGCTCCGACGTGCGGTTCGTGCGGAGTTATTCCGGCGGTATTTAAGTTTTTGCAGGAAAGAAACGACGTTCCCGAGCAAGAAATATTAAAGGCGCTCGCAACCGCAGGGGTTATCGGTAATTTAATAAAGACGAATGCGTCAATAAGCGGCGCCGAATGCGGTTGTCAAGCTGAAATAGGCGTCGCTTGCTCAATGGCTTCGGCGGGCGTAGCGCAACTCTACGATATGAGCGTCGACCAGATCGAATACGCTTCCGAAATTGCGATAGAACATCATTTAGGACTTACTTGCGATCCGATATGCGGACTCGTTCAGATTCCTTGTATAGAGCGAAACGCCGTTGCCGCGCTTCGGGCTATTAACGAAGTTACGTTAGCAGAATTTTTAAGCGATTCGAGAAAAATTTCTCTCGATATGGCGATAAAGACGATGTATGATACGGGAAAAGATATTTCAGGTAAATACAGAGAAACTTCCAAAGGCGGACTTGCAAAATTATATAATTAGAAAATATGTATACGGTAATTTTAAAAAAGAACGAAGAGAAAAAGATTTTAGGCGGGTATCCGTGGGTATTCGCCAACGAAGTGTATAAAGTCGAAGGTAAGGGCGAACAGGGAAGCGTTGCCGAGATAAGGTCTAACGACGGAAGATTCGTCGGAAAAGGAATGATAAATCATCATTCTAAAATTCTCGTCAGAGTGCTTACTTTAAAAGACGAAGAAATAAATCGGGATTTTTATTACAGCAGAATAAAAGCCGCGAACGACTATAGACTCGAACTCGGATATTCGGATAATTACAGAGTCGTTTTCGGCGAATCGGATTATCTTCCCGGACTTATAGTCGATAAATACGGGAAATATTTGTCCGTTCAGTTTTTATCGCTCGGAATGGAAGTTATAAAAGACGAAATTTGCGATATTTTAGAAGAAATATTAAAGCCGTCCGGGATATACGAACGGAGCGACGTTTCCGTAAGAGAGAAAGAAGGACTTGAAGAGCGTAAAGGGTTTTTAAGAGGCGTATTCGAGACGGAAGTAGAAATAGTCGAAAATGGGCTTAAACTTCTCGTAGACCTTAAAAACGGTCAAAAGACGGGATATTTTCTCGACCAAAAAGAAAACCGAGACGACCTTAAATTTTACGTTAAAAATAAAAGCGTTCTGGATTGTTTTTGTAACGAAGGCGGATTTTCGCTTTGCGCTTTAAAATACGGAGCGAAAGAGGTAACTGCGGTAGATATCAGTCAAAAGGCAATCGATCTCGTTAAGAAAAACGCCGAGTTAAACGGATTTAAAGTAAATACGGAGACCGCCGACGTTTTCGAACTTCTTCGGAAATACAGAAAGGAAAAGAAAAAATTCGGCGTCGTCGTTTTGGATCCTCCTGCGTTTACAAAATCCGTCAATACGGTAAAAGCAGGTTATCAAGGGTATAAAGATATAAACATTTCGGGGCTAAAACTCGTGGAGAAGGGCGGATATTTAATTACTTGCAGTTGCTCGCAGCATTTAACTTTGAATTTGTTTTTGCAAATGATACGGGAAAGCGTTATAGAGAGCGGAGTTAAGGCAAAACTCGTCGAATTGAGAACTCAAGGTAAGGATCACGCTTCAACGATAGGTTACGATGAGGGGCTGTATCTTAAAGTAGCCGTTATAAAGGTGGTGGAATAATATGAATAAAAAGAAAGGATTTAATATTAACAATATTGTGTATCCCGTTATAGTTATAGTCGTTATCGTTGTAATACTCATCGTTGCTTATTATTCGAGAACTAAGAGTTCGGATAGAAAAGCGCCTGAAGTAGGCGACGTAACGGAAACGGCGGAACTTAAATCTTTAACCGTTACCTTTATCGATATAGGACAGGGCGACGCAATACTTATAAATTTTCCCGACGATAAATATATGCTTATCGACGGAGGAAAAGGAAATAAAGCAAACGAACAGGCGCTGGATAAATATCTTACCGTAGACGGGGAAAAGATAACTCTTGACTACGTCGTTGCCACTCATCCGGACGAAGACCACGTCGGCTCGCTCGATTACGTATATGAAAATTATGAAGTCAACTATTCTTATCGGCCATACGTTTTAAGCGGATATAAGGACGCGACAAGTTTTCCGAAAAATTTTAACGACGGAATAAACATAAAAAACAACACCAAAGCATATTACGATTATTTAAAGGGAGTCAATCAAAGAACTCCCGATAATTGGGAATTCTTTACGGATAAGAGTGGTTTTTCCAACTCTATAATATGCGATGGGGAAGAATACGTTTATACCGTTGACTTTGCGATGCCTCACGTCAAGTCTGTCGACGATTATTCGGCGTTTAAAGATCCGAATGATTTTTCGGCTATTATAACGGTAGAATATCTCGGTAAAAAGATAATGTTTACGGGAGATATAGGCAATCAAAAAACTAACGGTTCGGAAAAAGCGTTTGTAGACGCCGTTAACAAAGAAGACCGATCGGAATACGACTGCGACGTATTAAAAGTCGCTCATCACGGAAGTCAATATTCGTCGACGAAAGAGTTTTTAGACATCGTAAAGCCCGAATACGCAGTTATATCGTGCGGTATAAAAAACAGTTATCATCATCCGACAAAGGAAGCATTGGATAATTTAAGTTCGGCGCTTATAAATGCCGGCGAGAGTAATATCGCAAGATTATACAGAACGGACTTGCAGGGAAGCGTAGTGATGAAAATTTTGTTCGAGGGAAGGATAGTCTTTTCTGTTGAGACAAACGGAAACGACGAATATCTGTTTATGGATGGCGACGAGGTTGCCGAATTTAAGGACAAGATAGATAAGGGAAAAAGTTTATTAAGAGCGGCTTGATAAAATATTTTTAAAAAGATGATGAAAATATTTGACTAAAAAGCCAAATTAATGTAGAATATATAAAGGAAAACGGCGAACGAAGAGTTTGCCGAAGATAGGGGAGTGGCTCAACGGTAGAGTAGCGGTCTCCAAAACCGTAGGTTGCGTGTTCGAATCGCGTCTCCCCTGCCATAATAAGTAGACGAAAGTGCTACTAAACGAAAAAACTCCTGTAATTGCAGGAGTTTTTTCGTGCCGAAAGTGTGAAAAATAAGTTTCGATTTAAGTGCTGTAATTTTACGATTTTTCAAAAAAACGGGTTTTGAACTCCCGTATGGTATTTTAGTGAATTAAAAACATAATA
>CADBUU010000071.1 GCA_902797945.1 uncultured Eubacteriales bacterium
AGCCATTACAGCCTCTTCCAAAAGTTCTATTACGCTGTATATTTTAAAGTAATTGTTTCCCCAAAAAAATCCTCTTATTACCGCATAAACCGAGGTGATCGAAAGTCCGGGTATCATTATCATCAAAATCGTCATACATCTTTCGTCGGAGAAAAGGAATGAAAGCCATTGACTTTTAAAAGCGACGATAAGGGTTATGGGGATACTTATCGCAATAGTTATAAGTATTGCGGAAGTGACGGTCGAAGCGTCGTAAAACCTTCTGTTTTCGTTTTTGTTTTTCATAAGTATTCTCGACACGGTTATCGGTATTCCGGAAGACGTAATAGTCATAAATAATCCGAGTATCGAAATTGCGATCTGGTAAGTTCCGAGTCCCTCGGCGCCGAGAGTTCTCGATAGGTAAATTCGATAGATAAAACCGATAAATCTTTCTATGCAGGAAAACGCCGTAACGAGCGCTACGGTCTTGAAAATGCTTTTTATAATATCACCTCGCAAAATTTTTGTTATATAAAATATTTATTTTTAATATATTTTAACTATGAATAAATTGATGAATTTAAGTGATTTCGGCAAAAGATTTTTATATTGTGTGGAAAAGGGCGACAGCCTCGATTCGATATGTGAAAAGTTTCATGCGTCCAAATCAAACGTCGTTTTCCTCAATTGCCTAAAAAAAGAGCCGATAGAGGGGGAAACGCTATTGATAGAAAGGGCGGACGGAGAGAAATACGTCGTAAAACCCAAAGATACTCTTTACTCTATTGCAAACGGCGACGAGAAAAAAATAAGAGAAATTATGAATCGAAATAAAATAGACGAGGTTTATTTCGGACAGACGGTTTACGTTTAAATATAATATTTTGACTATAAAGGGCATAAAAGTTGTTTTTACGCTCTTTTTTGTTTTTAAAAAAGTTGAAAAAAAAAGAAATATATGTTAAAATTGTAAATAATAAGCGTAAAATGGAGGGGTATAATGCCTTCAAAAGATTATAATTCGCAGGATATAAAAATTCTCGAAGGACTCGAAGCGGTCAGGGTAAGACCGGGAATGTATATAGGTTCGACGGGGGTCAGGGGCTTGCATCATATATTGTGGGAGATAGTGGACAACGCTGTCGACGAGGCGGCAAACGGCTATGCGGACAAAATCGAAGTCGTTTTATATAAAGACGGGAGCGTTTCTGTCGAAGACAACGGAAGAGGAATACCGACCGATATACATAAAGAAGCGGGGGTAAGCGGCGTTCAGGTCGTATTTACGCAACTTCATGCCGGAGGAAAATTCAATAACGATAATTATAGTTTTTCGGGAGGACTTCACGGGGTTGGAGCGTCGGTTACGAATGCGCTTTCAGAATGGCTAACCGTCGAAGTTTATAAAAAGACCGTCTATAAAATGGAATTCCACAGTTATTACGATAAAACCCGTAAAAAAACAATTTCCGGAGAGCCTGTCGCTCCGCTTAAAGATACCAAGCAAAAGACGGACAAGCACGGCACTCTCGTTCGTTTTAAACCGGATAAAGAGGTTTTTGAAACGGTTGAATTTAATCTCGAAACTATTTCGAAAAGACTTCGCGAACTTGCGTTTTTAAATAAAGGTTTATCGATAAAACTCGTCGATCTTCGCGACGAAAACAAATTTTATAATAAAACTTTCAAATACGACGGCGGTATAGTCGATTACGTTTTATATTTAAACGAAGGAAAGACCAAACTTTACGATTTACCCGTATACGCCAAGACCGAAAGAGACGGTATCTTGATAGAATTTGCAATGCAACATACCGACAGTTATACGGAGAGTATATTTTCCTTCGTCAACAACATTCCGACTCCCGAGGGCGGAACGCACGAAGTCGGATTCAAGTCGGCGGTAACGAGAGTTCTGAACGACTTTGCGAAAAATAATAATTACATCAAAGAAAAAGATTTGAGTTTTATGGGCGAAGATTTCCGCGAGGGGCTTACCGCAATAATCTCAATCAAAATGAAAAACGTAGAATTCGAAGGACAGACCAAGACTAAACTCGGAAATCCCGAGGCTAAAAACGCAGTCGAGGGAGCCGTTTGCGCCGAACTTGATACGCTTACGAAAAATAAAAAATACAAACAGATTTTCGACGCTATGATGAAAAAGGCGTTGGGGGCGGCGAAAGCGAGAAACGCGGCAAGACACGCCAAAGAAATAGCGAGGGCGAAAAGCGGAGCGGACGCCGCGAGACTTATCGGAAAACTTGCTTCTTGTTCGAGTAAGAAAGCCGAACTTAACGAGGTTTTCATCGTTGAAGGGGACTCTGCGGGCGGAAGCGCTAAACAGGGGAGAGACCGTCAGCACCAAGCGATACTTCCGCTCAGAGGAAAACCTCTGAACGCCGAAAAAAAGAGAATCGAAGAAGTTCTGAAAAACGAGGAAATAAGGACGATAATAAGCGCTCTCGGCACGGGGATAGGAAGCGATTTCAATATAAAAAACCTCAATTATCATAAAGTTATAATTCTTTCCGACGCCGACCAGGACGGCGCTCATATAAGGGCGATTCTTCTTACTTTCTTTTTCAGATATATGAAAGAACTTATTCAGGAAGGACACGTCTATATCGGGATGCCTCCTCTTTATAAAGTATACAAAAAAGACGTTACCGTTTACGCTTACGACGACAGCGAACTTCAAAAAGCCATAGATAAGGTCGGAAGAGGTTATCAACTTCAAAGATATAAAGGGCTTGGAGAAATGAATCCCGAACAGTTGTGGGATACGACTATGGATCCGAATAAGAGAGTTTTGATGCAGGTAACGATAGACGACGCCGCAGAAGCGGAAAAGTTGATAACTACGCTTATGGGCGACGATATCGAAGGCAGAAAGACTTATATATCCGAACATGCGGATTTCAATAAAGAAGATTCCTTTATGGATAAAGTAAATTTATAAGGAGAGAATTATGGCGGAAATAAAAGATTCGATAATATCAAGTCCATTGGAAGACGTTCTCCATAATTCAATGATTCCTTATGCGGAATACGTTATTTTGGATAGGGCGCTTCCGAGAGTCGAAGACGGACTTAAACCCGTTCAGAGAAGAATTTTGTATTCTATGTATGAACAGGGTATGACTCCTGATAAAGGGTATAAAAAGAGCGCGAGAGTAGTCGGTGATTGTCTCGCAAAATATCACCCGCACGGAGATACTTCGGTTTACGACGCAATGGTTAGGCTCGCTCAGCCGTATAATATGAGAAACACTCTCGTCGACGGACACGGAAATTTCGGCTCTATCGACGGTGACAGCGCCGCCGCAATGAGGTATACCGAAGTAAAACTTCAACCTCTCGCTCTCGAACTTTTGACGGATATAGATAAGGATACGGTCAAGTGGTCGCTTAATTTTGACGATTCTCTTAAAGAACCGGATACCTTGCCGGGAAGATTTCCGAATTTGCTCGTAAACGGAGCGACGGGAATAGCGGTCGGACTTGCGACTAATATTCCGACGCATAATCTTTGCGAAGTAATAGACGGCGTCGTTGCGTATCTCGATAATCCCAAAATTTCTCTCGACGATATGATGAAGATAATAAAGGGGCCGGATTTTCCGACGGGCGGTTATATAATTGCCGGAGAGGAATTAAAGACGGCGTATCAGACGGGAAAAGGAAAGATACAGTTAAGGGCGAAAATAAACGTCGAAGAGGGGGATAACGGCAAGAAAAATATAGTTATAACCGAAATTCCGTATCAAGTAAACAAGGCTCAACTTTTAAAGAAAATAGCAGACCTTCAAGAGGCGAATAAAGACGTTTTAGGTGGTATAGCGGATATTGCCGACGAGTCGGACAGGTCGGGAATAAGGGCGGTAATAAAACTTAAAAAAGACGCAGACGCAAAAGAAATTCTCGATTATCTACTTAAATATACCCAACTTCAATGTTCTTTCGGAATAAATATGGTCGCTATTGCCGACGGTAAGCCCAAACTGATGGGGCTTATTGAAATCATAAAATATTACGTCGATTATCAGATAAGCGTCGTACTAAGAAGAACTAAATTCGACCTTAATAAGGCGAAAGAAAGGGCGCATATTTTAGAAGGTCTTATTATTGCGGTAAATAATATTGACGAAGTTATCCGAATAATTAAAACTTCGCCCGATACGCCTAAGGCGAAACAAAATCTGAGAGAGGCATTCGACCTCTCTGAGAAACAGGCTCAGGCTATTCTTGATTTAAGACTTGCCAGAATTACGAAACTCGAAGTCAATAATTTAAAGGACGAACTTGCGGCGCTTAAAAAACTTATTTCCGAATTGCAGGCGATAGTTGATAATAAGAAACTTCAAAAAGACGTTGTAAAAAAAGAAATTCTCGAAATTCGCAAAAAATATCGCGACGACAGAAGAACTGCGATAGTGGAAAGCGAGTCGGAAATTTCGGTTATAAAAACGGCGGAAGAAAAGAAGATTGAAAATCTCGTTATAGGATATAATTGCAACGAGGTAATAAGAAAGGTCAAACTTTCGACTTATAAGCGTTACAGCGGCAATCCTACTCCGAATAAAGCGGAACTCTTTAAATTCTACGTCGAAACGGACAGCGAGCATACCCTTTATGCGTTTACCAATAAGGGAAATTGTCATAAGATAGATCTCGAACTTATTCCCGAAGCGAGCGGAGCAATGAGTGGCGGAGTAAAATTCGCTCAACTTATAAAGGCGGCGGAAAAAGAAGAAAAACCCGTAGCGTTCTTTGCCGTTCAGGGAGTCGAGGTCCCGGAAGGAAGACTTTTGTTCTATACTAAAAACGGAAGCGTAAAAGTAACCCCTTGGAGCGAGTATACCGTTTTGAAAAATCTATATCAGGCAATAAAACTCAAAGAGGGAGACGAGGTTATAGCGGTCGAACAGGAAATCGTCGGTTCAAGATATTTCTTTGCGTCTAAAAAGGGAATGTGCTTGTATTGCGAGGATCAATTCCCCGAGCAGGGAAGAGTTGCCGGTGGCGTAAAGGGTATGGACCTTTACGACGGCGACGAGGTCATTTACGCTGCTCAGGTCGATCCGAATAAAGACTACGAAGTCGTTGTCGCAACGAGTTTCGGCACGTTTAAGAGAGTTATTCTCGGAACGGTCAACGTCCTTTCGAGGGCGAGAAAAGGCGTTAAACTCTGTGACGTCGGGGACGATGAAGAAGAGAGCGTTAAGTTTGTCGGAATAAAAGAAGAAGGCTCGGCTATAACTCTTCTTATTGAAGACGAGTCCGGCAACCTCTTATACGCAAAGGACGAAGAAATGGCTTTGGAAAGCAGAACTACAAAGGGAAAATCCGTAGTATCTCTCGGCTTTTTCAAAGCAAAAGGGGTGTATCCCCTATCCCTTTCGGGGAGATAAGTCGATTTTAAAAGAAAAGAATGAAGATAGTCCGCCCGAAGGCTCGATTTCCGAAAATAAAGCGAATGTTTCCTTAGGGGCGGATAGTGTAAAGACCGAAGAAAAATCGTCGGAAAACGTTGAAACGGGTGATTTTAGAAAGGTCGAAGAAGGCGGATACGAAGAACGAATAACCGAAATTGAAAGTGAGAAGGAAGAGGTTATGGAAAAATCAAGAAACGAAATAATAACCGAAAATGCCAAATTGCGCTATATGGAGGCGCTGAAAATAATAGGAGATATGTTTGACAGTGTGTTCGCAAAGAACGACGCATTCCCTTATACGAGAGTAGAACTGTTTGCCGATTTTGACGCATACCTTCAAGCGGCGCTTATTAAAGTGTGTTATGAAAACGGCAATTTTGACGAAGAAAGTATGCGTTTTATCGAGAGGATAACCGATTACGGGAAACTTATCGAGGGGACGGATATAACGTTTTTCGCCGATTGCGTAAAAGATATGCGTGATAAACTTGCCGAAAAAGCAGAAGAAAGGTTGAAAGAGGTTTCTCTTTGCTTTAAACTTTCCGGAGCGGTTGATAGCGGCCGTGAAGTCGGCGCAACGAAAGCTCTTCTCGACCATATCATTAAAATAGCGTTTAACCTTAAACTTTTAAACGGAAACAGCGATATTAAAAATAATTCCGACATAATTTCGGCGCTTAAACCCGTTTACGTCTTTATGATTGCAAACGGTATTTCCATTAAATAATTACAAAAAGAATCGCGTCCCGAATTTTTTCGGGGCGCGATTTATAGATTCAGACTTATTC
>CADBUU010000072.1 GCA_902797945.1 uncultured Eubacteriales bacterium
AATGCCTGTTTTTGCCCGTTTTTTGCCTGAAATGCTAAAAGAAACGCCCTTTGTCTTGGTAGACAAAAGACGTTTCTTTTATGTCTTAAGCTCATAAAAAAGCTGTCATTTCAACAGTCAAAATTGGCCGCCACACTATTAATTTTTCAATAACACCGCCAAGCTTGGCTTTTATTGGCGTTCTTGGCGTACTTGATTTCCAACAACGCCAAGTTGTCAAATCTATTTGGCGTTCTTAATCATCATCGTCTGATCCAAATGAAGATAAGAAATGAATATCCCCAGAGTCAAGGTCGAGTGCCATATTATCTGACATCTTCATTAACAAATCGCCATTGGTATCCATTAACATATTATCGGAAATAGAATTACAAAGTTCGCCTGTTTCAAAATCCAAATAAGGTTTGCACATAGCCATAACCTCCATTATATTTCCCATAAATCTCGTTTACTGCTTCAATGTACACATTGAAAGAGTGATGATTGTGGTCGTTCCTTGTAAGATACATATTCTTCTTGTCAAGATAAGCGTCGCGTACTTCCAACCAACAATCATTTCCTTTTAGCCATTCAACACGATCTGTAAGTCCTCTGGATTGCCTTGCTTCATTCCAATAATATCTATCCGACTGAACATATCCTGTTTTCTCGTGTATTAAGCGATACCAACTGCCATTACTATCGACATATATAATACAAAGGTCAATGCTGAAAGATGTTTTATTCCCTTTATTAAAGTGATAATAGTCTGTCGTTAGTGCAGATGTTGAATCTTGACAGTTATTCCACCCAACTTTTGAAAGAATATCATCGAACATTTCCTGCACATAATTTTTAATTGCTCGGCAGTCATTTATCCGAAACTCTCCGCTATTGACAACTTCAAGATTATAGTCAAGGTCAATAGGTTCTTCTGCGTTCTGCGTAATAAGATTTTTTGCCCCACTGCCAACGAGATGTTGTTTAACACTCATTCTGCCTTCACTATTGATTGCCTGAACAAGTTGGTTGACAATATCTGAACAACGGGCTTTCATTTTGTTCAAAAAATCCTTATCCTCAACCCAATGATACATAAATAAACTCCTTGTTCCCCAAGCCACCCATCTGACATCAAGGTCAAATCGTTATATTATACACCTTTTTTCTCAAAAATCAAGTGTTTTTGCAAAATTTTTTGATATAAAAAACTCTTTAATTCCCCTCGTTCAGCAACTCTTCTATTCTTCGATACTGCGCACCTAAACCTCTATCGTAAGATTCAACGTACTTGATAAGCTTCCAAAACAAGTCCATAAACTTCCCGTCGTAATAAAAATCAAGAAGATGATCAAACAATTTATCTATTCTCTTTTCGTCTTGATTATTGTTTTGAACAATACTATCTAACTCTTCAACGCAAAGCGAATACATTTGAGATTTGAGTTTTTTGATTTCTTCGATTGATTTTCTTATAGCATCAATATCCATTATGAATTATTTGCCCAAAAATGGAGTGAATGCGCTTCTGATAGTAACAACGAGGTCTACGATCTTATTCATTAGTTCCGAATAATTATCTTGCTTGTTAAAATTGAGACCTGATATGTAAGTACAAATAACTGAAGCTTTTTTCGCATCTAATCTATCCCAAACAAAATTTATGTTCGCTTTTTCTTCGATTTGTTCTTTGTTCGCTAAAAAGGAATCATATAATTCTTTGTTGTCGGGGATCCACACACCAACCCTTATCCTGTGTTCCTTGTTTATCAAGTCAATGGAAATATGGCATTGCGAAGATCCAATAGCAACTTCATACCAGTGATCTGGCGTTGCTTTTCGTTTATTAAACGGTTTTCCCCGTTGATCAACAACTTCATTAAACGCAGTCCAAAACTCTATCCGTTTGGCTTTTGTTTCGTTCATCTCGCCTTTTTCGGCAAAAGACTTAACTGTTTTAACAAAATCATTAGGTTGCTCTATTATCTTAAACATCGGAGCGGGAACGGAATCACCAATCTTATATGCGTGTACTTCAACCAAGAAGAATGACACATTCTCATCAGTATGGTTATTTAACCACGCAATAGCACTGCTGTGTTCATCTCTTGCCCTTGCAACAATCCACACAACAACGCTTGCATCCAATCCGGAAGCATAAGTAATTATCTTTCCGAGATGATCGTGATTCGTCTGTTCTAATTGATTTTCGATTAAGACAGATTTGCCCGTTAATTCATCTTTACAAATAATATCACAGCGGTAACCACCGACAAATTGTTCCGTGTTTATATCCGTTAGAGACAGGTTTAAGGTTTCTCCAAGAACCTTAATGTTATCCTCTTCCGCAAGCCACGAAGAAAAATCATATTGCTCGTGCGCCCAAACCGTTCTGAGATCAACTTCTGTCATCTTTCCTAATTTTATCATTTTGAGTTCCTTTTCCTTATTATATAATAGTAGTCTCTACGATCTCGTTTAGCGTACAAGACAAGGCTTTACAGATTTTCATAAGGGCTTCTAAATGAACAGGCTCGTCCTTTTTCATTTTTGCCATAACCGTAGTGGTAACCCCGGCTTTTATGCGAAGTTCTCTCCCGCTCATCCCTTTATCAATGAGCAATTTCCAAAGCTTATTATAACTGATCGAAACACCGTCAACCATATCGCACCACCTATTTACCGAGCTTTTCTTTCATCGCTTCATATCCTGCAACAACAAGATCGACCTTTGTGATATTGTTTTCTTGCAAAAACCTGTTTATTTCTTCATACTTTTCCCTCGGCATCATCGCCTGAAAATTGCCGCTTGTTTGCTTACGCTCTTCTTTCCGCTTTTCCTCGTACTTTCTGCGCGATATACGACGTGCCGTATCTTCCAACTTTGTAGGCATTTCTTATCCTCCCGAAGTTGCTGACTTCATAATAAAAGACAACATAAATATTATAGCACAATTAACTACTTTTTTCAACCCTTTTGTCGTATATATACATAAGGACGAAGATTTTAGCCTTTCAATCTCCGTCCCACACACCGTCAGGTCTCATTTGCGCCATTGTCAATAAGTAAATTAACGCTCTTTTGGCGTTGCCTTCCGTTGGTTCCCAATAGTCATTCGATACATCATTACCAAGAACCGCTATCGCTCTTTCCAATACGGGAATACTCTCTGCACCAGTCATTCCATAGATAATACGAATACCTTTCTCGCCGAAAATATCTTCTCGATTATAAACGCGAGAATAATTGTATGTAACATTTAACCACAATTCTTTTGTGCCGTACATTGCATACGTTCCGCCGCACATCTGATGCGGGGCATCCGCTTCAAGAGTTTCTCCCGTAACTCTATCTTTCAAATAAATATCGTAACTCATATTAACCGTCCCCAAACACATCTTCAAAGAACATCTGAAAATCAATGTCCGATTCACTATCGAAATACGCTGTTGCTTCCGTTTCATTATCAAAAGTGCGTTCAACAACGTACAGCATATTTTCTGCCGTATAATAATCGACATCCCCTGACACTTTTATCATTCCCGGAAAGCCCCACAACATTCCTAATGTTGCCCAACCGTTCGGGAATAGATCATCCTTATATTTTGGGTTAATCATTATCGACTTGTGTGCAATCACATACCTATCTTCGCATTTCAAAAGAATTCTTTTACTCGTAACTGAATCCATACGAAGCAAATAATGGCATTCATAAGGATTCTCATAATCATATTGTGTTTCACCCTTATTGATTTTTCGTTCTTTCAGAACACAAACCGGCTTCGCAAAACGCACCATGCAAAATCCCGCGGCATTCTCAACATCTTTATTGCCATTGCAAAAATCCTTGAAAACATCCTCTTCTTTAATGTGTTTGCCCTCTTCAATGTTATTAAGAATACCCATAAGGTCTTCTTCCGATCCATAATAATACTTATAGCCCGATGTGCAACTCGGCGCTGAATAATCGTCAAGACAAAATTCGTATAACATTTGAACTTCTCCTATAAGTTTTTATTAGGCAACTGAATTATAAACGGTATGCTTTGCGTGTAGTATACCTGATAAACAAAAACGGTAACCGCCGTTTTGAAATCAAGCCCTAACTGCTTCATCGTGGCTTCGGCTTTTTCTTTCATCTCTCTGTTTATCTTGATTTTAACTTCGATTTGCTCATCGCTTTCAAAATACTTATTACTCATTTCAGTCCTCCAAGACAATACAATTAACTTTACCCGACTCTGCCGTGCAAGCATCTATGGCAATAATACCGTCATCATAATACGGCTCATAGTTAGCATATCTGCCAAATTCTGTGCCTTTTCTTTCAAGATAACAATGTCCCCAAGAACAATGATAATGACCACAAACAATGGTTTTATCTTTTTCTTTTATGCCCTGCGAACAAGCATCCATACCATTTATCCAACGCGCTTTTTTCCATAGCTCTTTGCTTGCCTTTCGCCAATTATCTATCGGCAGGTATTGTTCCAAGCCATAACTTCTGGTTGTAATTGTCGGTATCCAACCGTGAACAAACACATAATGCTCTGTTTCAAAATAATCAAGTGTCGCGGGAATGATGTCTTTTATATAAGGCGTTGTCCTCATTTTATCGACGATCTCTTTATGAGTATTGGTATCAATGGTCATTTGCGTCAACATATAAAGAGTTCTTACCGTTCCGTTTCTCCAATGATGATAGCAAATAATATCGTTGTCAAAATAAAAAGCGGCGTTTTCCAAGAGTTCCATCATTAAATCTTCGTGATTACCGCGAACAAGGATCACTTCGTCTTTTGCCATTAAATCAACTATAAAATCTTGCAATTCAGCCGATTGCATACCTCTGTCGAATAAGTCTCCACACACTATCAGCTTATGCGGCTCTTTATCTTCAAAAAAGCCTTTTTCGGTTAGGGCTTTTATAAGTTCGTTATAAAAACTATGAACATCTGCAACCACATAATATCTCATTGCTCGACCTCTTCGCTTGCCTCAAATGCTGTTTGCGGCTTGGCTCTTAATATTTCGTCCAACGTAACAGGCTCATAGTTCCAGTGCATACAACCGACATTATATATTTCCAAATCGTAGCCTTTTGAATTGATTGCCTGCGTTATCCCAAGTTCCATATAATACTCGTCGGTTATATGCGAATGCCCGTGTAAAAGGATCGCCTTATGCCTATGCCCGTTATAAAACGGAATATAGTAATGACTTAAAATGCACCGCCGCGTCGATCCGTCATCCAATGCGACACAAATATCGTCATAATCTTTAACCCCGGCAAGAGCTTTTTTCGCGGCAGCATTGTGTAAAAATCTGTCGTGATTTCCTTTTATTAAGATTATCTGCCCATTGAGTCGCTTTATTAAAGAAGCGGCGTCGTTGGTCATTGTTTTCCATATCAGGTCTCCGAGAACATAAACAATATCGCCTTTCTCGACTTTGTTGTTCCACCGTTTAATCAATTCTTCGTTCATCTCTTCTACGGTGTTCCACGGTCTGCCGTCAAACTCAATCACATTCTCATGTCCAAAATGCAGATCGCTTGTAAAAAATGTTTTCACTGCTTCAACCTAACCTCCTCTATCGGTTCCCAATCAATTTTATCAAGAAGCTGTTGATCTTCCTCTAAATCAAGATTTCTGAAATCGTTTACGTTCTTATTCGGGAAGAGAAGTTGACAATATATCGGTGTATGTAAAGACGAAACGACACCAATAAGATCTTCGTTTTTCAAATATCTTATTGTTTCCGTTGGATTACTCAGTAGAAACGGCACACCCAAGTCTCGCAAAGCAAAGAAACTCCGAACGAGGTCTTTTACGTTCCAATTCGGATTTCCTCCTAATCTAAAATAATAACCGCCGTGTTTTCTCTCCGGATATAACATTATCCTTGTTCTACTGCTTCCTCGAATGATGCCCCACGGATGACCGCCCATATTTCCGCATTTATCGTCAAAGAAATCATCAAAGTTTTGTTCCGATTCATAATCTACATCGTTTTCCAAAACTCTGCTACCATAATCTTCTGCGTAACAGAAGAAGGTCTTAACATAGTCATCGTAGATGTCATAACCTATTCTTTTATAACACGCGATTGCCATATCCATATATTTATGGAAAGTCATCCCCTTAATGACGTGCGCAGGCTCATTCTTATACTTTTGAGCAGTGTCTACAAATTCCGCTATCTCTTCCTTTGTCAAGCCTTCCAACCAATTTTTCATATCTTCGGGATGAACTTCCCAATAAATACTTCTCTTTATCGTTCCGTTTCGTAACGTATAAGGCAATGCTCGTCTGACATAATCGTTATATGTCCCTTTTCTTATTTCTTCCAAAACGCCGATTAAAGCATTTTTCGCCCATAAGAACAACTCATCGCAGTCATAATCAAACTCGCGCAAATTATCTCGCTCTCTGGCGTCTATTCTTATGGACAACACATTTATTCGCAAATACTTCGTGCCTCTATATCTTAATCCCGATAACGGAATCCATATCGGATCATCAGGATACGCGCGAAGGAACTTCTCCTCTGTCGTTATATCATCGTATCTATGATCGCCGTTGATGTATTCTTGAATCGTTCCCCTCGGCGCAGTAAGCCACACCTGCCTCATCGAATCTTCCGGCTCATCTATATTCGCCATAAGATCCAATATTTCATCCATCAGTTTTTCTGACGACTCGGTTAATCTGTGTATTTCGTCCATGTGCATCGTCGATTCCAATATTTCAGTTCCTCTCATAATAAATCTCCTCATTCTAAAATCCAAACCCAGTGCTGTCCTTGCTTTATTGACTTCACACCTATGTTTATTTTTGCTCTTTCAACCGTTCTGCGGCTGAAACCTTTTTCCTCCATATACTCGAATGCATCTCTGCAAGCAATGCCCTCGGATTTGACTATTTCCCTTAACGCTTGCTCGGCAAGTTGAACTACGTTCAATTCCACGTTCTCTACACCTTCGGCGTACTTCCATTTTGTAAGCGTATCATTTTGCAACGAAAAGAGCATCGACTTTCCCCTCGGCGCAAGATTGCTTTTAACGTGAACGATCTTGCGAAGCTCATCGTTTTCTTCCTCAGGTTTCTTTACCATCAAAATGCTTCGTGCCGCCGCAACAATGTCAATAGAACCGAGCGCCCTATACAAGTCTTTGCCTGTTTCTTTTTTGTTTAGGTGTCCGATTAAAATAATGGCGCAGTTTGTCCGCTCCGCTACTTCACAAAGATTATTCATAAGCGGACGAATATCATTTGCGCGGACCATATCGTTGTCCCCTAAATAGGCTTGTATCGGATCTAAGATAAGGACGCTTGCTTTCGCTTCTCGGATTGCCGTTTCCAATCGCTTGTCCGCAAGAGACAACATCTTATCGCTCTCTAAAATAAAGCAAATTCTATCGCAGTCCGCGCCATATCTTTCAAGCCGAGGCTTAATCGTATCGGATGCTCCGTCCTCACGGTTTTGATAAATAACATTCTGCTTTGGAATCGGGCTGTCAGACAATGGAAATTCTTTTCCTTTTGAAAGAAGCATAGCGATATACAAAGCAAGCGATGTTTTACCCTCACCCGGATCGCCTTGAATAATGGTTATCTTGCCATACGGGATATACGGATACCAAAGCCAACTAATCGGCTTACTTTTTATCCGACTATAAAACTCGATATTTTTGTTTTGTTGTGCGTCCATATATGGCTCTCCATTCTATAAAATCATTCACAATAATTATAAACCATAATGGAGAAAACCTGTGTACGCAAGTGTCGCTAAAAATATACGCAGTTGTAGAAAAGAAGAACGCCAACATTACCTTTCCGAATCCAACGAAAAATCTTGGCGTTGTTGGCGTTCTTGACCGAATGACCGTTCCTTTTACTACTATGTAGTAAACACTTCCGTTTTTTCTGATTTCAAGAACGCCAAACCGCTTGGCGTTCTTCCTTTTTCAGTCAGTTATTTCCTCTTCAACTGTATAACCGCCTTTTAGAATAATCGTGAGTTTTCCGTTTTCACCGACTCTGACACACTCAAC
Source organism: uncultured Eubacteriales bacterium (assembly GCA_902797945.1). Lineage (GTDB taxonomy): Bacteria > Bacillota > Clostridia > Christensenellales > Borkfalkiaceae > UBA10281. Next base: position 8,037 of record CADBUU010000072.1, read on the forward strand.
AACGCAACGAACCACGTCGTCTCGATACTGAATGAAATTTTCTTTTTCTTCAAACAGTTTTTTAATCCTTTCGATCTCATATTTGGTCGCTTTCGACGACTCCATCTTTTTCTTTTCCAAATCCCGTTGCTGTCGTAAAGCAATCAACTGTTGAGACATTTTCCGAATCTCTTTATCGTACTTTGACTTATCTCCTTGCGTCCGTTCCCTCAATACGATAACCTCATCGAGTTCTTTATCAATTTGCTTCATCTGCTGTTCAATCGCATACACATCCAAAACTTCTTCTGACTGTGTTACCGCAAATGCCAACGCAGTAGTAATACAGTCCATAGCGCCGCTAAAATCCGAATATGCTTTCAAAAGCCCTCTGCTGATTGCTTCGTGTAGTGATTCTTCGTGTAATGCAACTGACTTTTCACAAGCCTCACGACCGTTCTCAATTCGATTGAGACACAACCATACACCCTCGCTTTCGCCGTTACGCTTCTTCCACGTTTTACGCCGATATGCGCTACCGCACTCTCCACAAACAAGCAATTCCGAAAGTGCGTATTTCCCGCTGTATTTTCCGAACTCTGTTCTCGACCTATCCGAAACACGCCTCTTGTTGATTCTTCTTGCCATTTCAGCCTGAACTGCTTGAAATACGCTCCGTTCAACAATCGGCGCGTGATTGTTTTGGATAAAATACTTCGGTAATTCTCCACGGTTTTTATGTGTTTTCTTGCTGATCGGATTGTCCACAAACGTCTTTTGCATCAGCATATCACCACAATACCTCTCGTTCGTCAATATGCTTTTAACAACGTTTTCAGACCATTTCGTCTCACCCTTACGAGTTAAGACGCGCTCTTCTTCTAAATAATTTTTGATCTGCGTCAGGCTACTGCCTTGCAGGTACATATTAAAAATCTTTCGGATATAAACGGCTTCTTCCTCAACGATCTGCGGTTCGCCGTCCTCGCCCTTTTCGTAACCGAGCAAGTTATATCGAAACTTGAACGTGCCGGACTTCATTCTGTGTTGAATACCCCACCGAACGTTCGCACTGATGTTTTCGCTTTCCGATTGCGCCATAACCGAATGCAAGCCCAAAAACATTTCGTTTTCTACTTTGAGCGTGTCAAGACATTGTTCCTCGAAATATACACCAATCCCTTTGGCTTTCAGTTTACGAACCATTTTCAGCGAATCGACCGTATTTCTCGCAAACCTCGCAACCGACTTACAAAGAATATAATCTATTCTGCCGCGCTCACAATCTCTAATCATGCGATTGAAATTGTCTCTCTTTTTTACAAGCGTTCCCGTTATACCTTCGTCGGCATAAATATCAGCCAACTTCCAACGCGGATTCTTTGCTATGGCTTCCGTATAGTAAGCCACTTGCGCCTTATAACTGTCAATTTGATCTTCGCTGTCCGTAGAAACACGGCAGTATGCCGCCACTCGTAGCTGCTTGTATTCATTGCGCTTGATAGACAACAACGGATTGGCTTCAATTTTTGTAATGATTCTTGGTCCCTGTTGCATACTACTTTGCTCCTTTGCTTGATAGTTCCACTCCGTTGATAAACTTAATGGTAATTGCGCCGTCCGCTTCCACACGAATTTCTTGACAATATTTCTCTAAAAAAGGCTTATCTGCCTTTCCTTCTTCAAGAACTCTACGACAATCCGCTATCAACATATCCGTATAGACATTCGGCGTTTTCTCGTTCCCGACTTCAAACTTTAATTCGGCAAGACGGAATATTAAACTTTTTCCTGCGCCGAAAGACGGGTTTTTACTTCCGAAAAAGCGATTGACTTCATTTGCGTATCTCTTGATTTCAAGATTGTTTTTCTTTTGGTCTGTATCGGGCAGAATACAATCGGGCTGTGCGATGATTCTTCTTATGATTTCATTTATCCCAAAGAAAATCACATCGTCCGAAACGTAAATATCGTTCTTGCACCCGTGTCGGCAAAGCCATTTTTCTCTGGATCTCCACTTTGATACTCGTCTGAACGCACAGCCGCATTGAGCGCAAGTGATTTTATTGCTTCGTAAGTAGGATTGGACGTTCTCAAACTATTCATATAATAGAGATTGAATTGTCTGTAACACGAATCCATTTTGTAATACTCTTTCGTGTACAAATCCCAAATTTCTTTCGCCGTTGCGATATGGAACCCCGTAGAGTGTTTTACATAGAAGTCCTGCATTTCGGCAACCTGATAAATGGCTTCGTAATAGTCTTTTACATGGTCATACCAAACTGTCGTTCTTCTCGCAATCACGACTTTACGGATCACATCTGTACGGATAAAGTCGTCTTTTATCTCTGCCATCAATTTATACAGGATACATTCATCCACGCACGGAAAACTCTCCGTCTTGGCGAGATCTTCCACCGTCAAGAGAGATAAGCGGCGATACATCTGATGCTTCTCTTCTATCTTGCGAGCAAGTTCATAGAGAGCATCGTTAGACGTGCTATGCAACCAATCGGAGATAAAGTCATAGCAAAATGCCTGATGAGGCACGGATACAAAGTCGCTGAGCGCAGAGAACTTGTCTTCCCTTATCGTTCTTGACAATGCCGTGAGCATTATGTGCGACGCGAGATCGGAAAGGCTCGGTTCATCATTATGGTATCCCGTAGCTTGTCCAACCAAAAGCCAAAATGCTTTCGTCGCATTGAACGACACCATATTTTTATAGATGGCATTGCTATCATTATCAAGTCCCGCTATGAGAACCGCGCGGATAATCGCATTGGCATTGGCATCTTTTTCTCCGCAGATAACAGACATAACCGCTAAATGAAGTTGCGGGGCGGTCGTTATGTTCTTGTTGATCGCCGCAACTTTCGCACGGCGTTCCTTGCTGTTAAAGAACTTGTGATATTGCTTGATTGAACCACGCAAAACGGTGGATGCCGGCAATCCCATTTCGTCTATCCAAATAGAATTGAGATCCGCATAGAACTCTTCGCTATAAAGTTCAATATTCAGGAGCCAATCCTTTTCAAGATTGTCCGAATAAGAAAACGGATTATAAACGAGGAAATTGCTGACCGTATCATCCACAGTCAACAGCTTCTTCACCTCAAAATTGTTCGTGCCGGTCAGTCTTATCAATTTAGCGTTCGCCAAAGTGATCTCGTCAAGTTTGTCCTCGAACTCCCTCTCCTCGTCACGCCAAAAGATAATGCGGCGTTTGTAAAACTC
>CADBUU010000073.1 GCA_902797945.1 uncultured Eubacteriales bacterium
CTTTTATAATAAGTTTTCCAAAGTTCACGAAAGTTTTTTTCTTCCTCTGAAAAATAAATTGTAACTTTATTATCTCCGCCGTTTACGGTTTTCGAAACTTTTCCGTCGTATAAACCGAGAACGTTTCTTTTGACGTCGTGTATTATAAACGCTTGATTTTTATATCTCGCCTTAAAATGAGGCATAAGCAACTCGGTTATATCATTATCGGGAGAGTATTGGGCGTAAAAAAAGTTATTGACCGTTTCTGAAAAACGTAGCATACCTTTAAATCTGTGAACTTCGTTAAAAATCTTTTTTATCCTATCGTAAAAATCGAGAACGCATGAATATGCGTAGTTTTTGGATACGTCAATATCTTTATTGTCTATTACGAATTTTAAATAATTAAACGCTACGGAGTATTTGTCCTCCTCTCCGCTTCTTAAAGTGATTTTAGCGTCGTGAAAAGCGTAAGGAGTTTTTGCTTTAAGAAGGCATTTATAAACCCTGTCCGCCTTTTCCTCGTCGGTCTTGATTTCCGTGATTAAATCAACGAGCGAGCATTGAACGCCGTCGTCGTATAGCCTGTCCGGTATGGTTTTTTTAGCGTAACTTTCAAAAATGCAAGTCAAAAGACCTTTTTCGCTTCCGTCAAAAGTAAATATATTCATAATTCACCCGTCAAAACCTCGGTTGCGATTTCAGGTGAGGAAAATAATGAGAGTTGAGTGTTTATTCCCTCGTCGGAAGAATAAGAGAGTAGTTTTTTTATAGCGTAAAAATTGTCGTTACCTATAAATTTTCCGTTGCATGTTATGAAATTTATCGCCCTTTTCATTACGACTCTCATCTTTATCAAAGACGTAAAATCGAGCGAGCCGTATTTTCTTGATGAAACGATTTTATAAGCGCTCTTAAAGCCTATGCCGGGTATTCTGACAAGCATTTCGGGCGGAGCGGAATTGATTTCTACGGGAAAAAGTTCGGGGTGTTTCAGCGCCCAACCGCATTTCGGGTCGTAGTCGGTTGAGAGGTTTTCTTCCTCATCGAGAATTTCTTCCGCCTTAAAACCGTAAAAACGCAATAGCCAGTCGGCTTGATAAAGTCTATGTTCCCTTAAAAGCCCGACGGTTGCCGACGGCAATAACTTCGAATTGGGATTTGTCTGCACAAAAGAAGAAAAATAAACTCTTTTAAGCGAAAAATTCTTATATAACCCTTGCGCCAGCCGAACGATGTGTCCGTCCGTTTCCGGAGAAGCGCCGACTATCAGTTGAGTGGTCTGACCGGCAGGAAGAAAACCGTTAAAAGAGATTTTTTTAGCGTTTTTATATTCGTCCGACATTATTTTCATCGGGGTAAGTATTCCTTCCTTTGATTTTTGAGGCGCTAAAAGTTTAAGACTTTTTTCGGTCGGAAGTTCGAGATTAAAACTCATTCTATCGGCAAGTTCGCCGGCTTTTAAAATGAGTTTTTTGTCGGCGGACGGAATGCCTTTTAGGTGGATATAACCGTTAAAATGATGTATTTTGCGGAGTTTAAAAACCGTTTCGAAGAGTTTTTCCATCGTTTTATCCGGGTTTTCATCTATCGCCGAAGAGAGAAACAACCCCTCGATAAGATTGCGCTTATAAAAATTCATCGTAAGTTCGCAAATTTCGTCGGGTGTTGCTCTCGCTCTTGGAATGTCGTTCGAAATCCTGTTTACGCAAAATTCGCAATTATACGAACAGTAATTCGACAGAAGAATTTTAAGAAGAGAAATACATCTTCCGTCCGGGGTAAACGAATGGCAAATTCCTTCGTGTGCGGCGTTGCCGATCCCGCATCGGGTGTTTTTCCTTGATGAATCGGACGACGAGCAAGACACGTCGTATTTTGCGCTTTCGGTAAGTATTTTTAATTTTTCAACGCTGATCATATCGCACCTGAACGTTTGTTTGTCTATATTATATCATTTAAGAAAAACAAAGTCAAACGTTTGTTCATATTTTAAGTCGATGAATTATTTAATTCCGTTCCTCCCGTAGTGGATATAAGTGCGAGAATAATGAGAAGTTGAGTAAGCGTTATTCCTCCCTGAGCGTAAAACAAATAGAGTAGTCCGAGTAACACAACAGAATCGCAGCACATATTTCTTTCCTCCGTTTTCGTCAAAATATGATTGCATTATACTTTATGCGACAAAACCTGTATATATGAATATATTGACAATCGAATACCTATTCGTTTAAAATTAAATTATGAAAATTAAGGAGTAAAACAATGCAAAATTCATCTTCTTTATGTCTTGACGACAAGACTATGAATATGATTACGAATTACGTGCCGAACGGCGAAATTCTCGACGAAATCGTGAGTTTTTTCTCGGTGTTTGCCGATCAGACGAGGATAAAGATACTTTCGGCTCTCTCAATAACCGAAACATGCGTGAGCGACCTTGCGTCGGCGCTTTCATTAAATCAGACTACGGTAAGTCATCAACTGAGACTGATGAAAGACGTTGGCGCGGTGGGTTGCAGACGCGTCGGGAAAATAATATATTATTTTGTAAAAGACGAAATCGTCAGCGAAATACTACTGAAAGGTATGGAGTTTTTAGGGCAGTGATTATATCCGAAAAAAATTTCCGACGGAAAAATTCCGTCGGAATAATTATTTGAAATAAATTATCTGCATTCGTCGGCTTTGCCTGCGCACCCGAGAACGTCTTTAAGTTTGTGTTCGACGATTTTCTGAACGTTCGTCCTTGCATCGCCGAGATATTGACGGGGATCGAAGTGATCGGGGTGTTCGACGAGGTGTTGACGAATGGCTGCGGTGCAAGCCATACGAAGGTCGGAGTCGATGTTGATTTTACATACCGCCATAGTTGCGGCTTTACGGAGCATTTCTTCGGGAATGCCGATAGCGTCGGGCATTTTACCTCCATTTTCGTTGACGATTTTAACGAATTCCTGCGGAACGGACGAAGCTCCGTGCAAAACGATGGGGAAGCCGGGAAGTCTTTTTCCTACTTCTTCCAAAATATCGAAACGGAGTTGAGGTTTCTGACCGGGCTTGAATTTATAAGCGCCGTGCGAAGTGCCTATTGCGATAGCAAGAGAGTCTATACCGGTTTTGGTTGCGAATTCGTATACTTCGTCGGGGTTGGTAAACATAGCGTCTTCGGCGTTTACGTTTACGGCGTCTTCAATGCCGGCGAGTTTTCCGAGTTCTGCTTCGACGGTAACGTTTCTGTCGTGAGCGTATGCGACGACTTCTTTCGTAATCTTGATATTTTCTTCAAAAGGATATTTTGAAGCGTCGATCATGACCGAGGTAAAGCCGTTATCTATACAACTTTTGCAAAGTTCGAAACTGTCGCCGTGGTCGAGGTGCAAAACGATTGGAAGTCCGGACGTTTCTTCCGCTGCGAGAACGAGGTGGCGAAGGTATACGGGATTAGCATATTTTCTTGCGCCCGACGATACCTGTAAAATAAGGGGAGCGTTTTGCGCTACGCCTGCGTTTACGATACCTTGTATCGTTTCCATGTTGTTGACGTTGAATGCGCCTATAGCGTAACCGCCCTTGTAGGCCATTTCGAACATTTTTTTAGAATTGACTATTGGCATAATGTCCTCCGAAATTATATTTGTGTATATTATACACCATTTTTAAAATAATCGCAATTAAAAACGCTTGACAATCGGGATATATTTTTGTATAATATTTTTAGAAATTCAATTTTAAGAAAATTTCTCGTTTTTTTGTTTGGCTGCGAATTGTTCGTTGCCTTACAAAATTGTCTTAATCGATGATTTATCGGAGATGAAGCGCTAAAAAATTATTTCGCCCTTTTCTTTAACGGCTCGGAATAAAATAAAGAAGATTTATTTTAGCGGTCTCTTTTTGAGCCCGCTTTTTATTTTGGAGGTGTAATATGAGAATAGCGGTTATAGGCATCGTTATCGAAAGGAACAGAAACGCAGCGAAAGAGGTAAACGAAATATTGTCGACATACGGCGACAATATTATCGGCAGAATGGGTGTTCCCAATCCCGAAAAAGAGGTTTACGTCATAAGCGTTATTTTTAAAGGGACGAACGAAAGCATTTCGGCAATGACGGGAAGGCTCGGAAGAGTTGTCGGCGTCAACGTTAAATCTGCGGTTACGAACGTGGAAATTTAAGGAGTGTTTATGAAAAAAATTATTGCTTTAATCATTTCGATCGTCGCATTGATGTCTTTTGTCGCTTGCAACGAAAAAGTCGATCCGAATTACTCCGGAGAGGAAAACGGAAAGGTTGAAAATCAACAAGTCGAAACTTCGTTTACGTTAGGAGTTGTCGACGGCGCGCCCTCGCTTGCCGTCGCAAATATCCTCGACGGATTTGAATTCAAGAGAACCGAAAACGGAGTTGATTATATTTATCGAACGAAAGTAAGTATTGTAGACGGAGCGCAGGGAGTAAGAGCCGGAATGTTAAACGGAACTTTCGATATGGCAATAACTCCGCTCAATATGTCCGCCGCAATTTCAAACATGAAGCCCGAACTCGGTCTAAAACTCGCTTGTGTCAACGTTTTCGGCTGTATTTACGCTGTTGGAGACGATGAAATTACAGATTTTTCTCAACTTAAAGGTAAAACGGTCGTAAGCGTAGGTCTTGGCGGAACTCCCGACGTCGTATTCAGAAATCTCCTTTCAAAACACGGTTTGACCGCTAACGTTTTGACCGACGACAATTCTTCCGACAGCGAAAAGGTAAACCTTATTTTTGCCGAAAACGCCGCCGGAGTTATAGCAGCTTTGAAAAACGGCGACGCCGATATTGCAATTTTGGGCGAGCCCGCCGTTTCGACCGTGTGCGGTAAAACGGGCAAAAAAGTTGTGTTGAACGTTCAAAAAGAGTGGGGTAAAGTTTATTCCGAACTCGAATTCGTTCAGGCAGGACTTTGCATGACGAATAAAGTCTATAATGACTCAATTTTCGTCGACGCGCTTCTTTTGAAACTCGGGGAAAATAAAAAATACGTTTACGATAATATTTCTACTTTAAACGAAAAATACGAAGCCGTCGAAAGTTCTTTAAAAGCTGTAAGTTTTTCGACAGAACTTTTGGACAGATGTAACATCGGCGCAAAAAGAGCGTCCGAAATCAAAGACGAAATAAAGGCGTTTTTGCAAGTCGTATACAACTTTAATCCTCAGCAAGTAGGCGGGAAAATGCCCGAAGAATCTTTCTATTATTAAGATGAAAAAATTGAAAATAATATTACTGCCGATAATTTCCTTATCGGCGGTAATATTGCTATTATACGTAATTTCATATTTTATCGGAGACGAGTTGGTTTTTCCGTCGCCGACGGTCATTTTCGAAGAGTTTATTTCGCTTTTCGGCAAATCTTATTTTTATTCGGCGCTTCTCGGCGATTTGGCGAGAACGCTATTAAGTTTCGGACTTTCTTTTATTTGCGCGGCGGTTTTTGCCGTTTTTGCCGGGATAAACGAAACGTTCGAAAGACTTTTCTATCCAATTACCGTGATTTTAAGGTCTGTTCCGACTATGTCCGTTATTCTGTGGTGTCTCATAGTTTTAAAGGCGGATAAAAGTCCTTCCGCCGTTTCTTTTATCGTAACTTTTCCTATGCTTTATTCCGCTATTTTCGGGGCTGTAAAAAACAGGGATAAAAAACTCGACGAAATGGCAAAGGTATTCGGTGTGAAAAAAACCGACAGAATTTTTAAAATGATAATACCCGACGTATGGAAAAGACTTTTTACTCAATTCTCTTCCATACTTTCGTTCAACGTAAAACTTATCGTTGCCGGCGAGGCTTTGGCATATACGACAAACAGTCTCGGCAGAGAACTTAAAATCGCTAACGCCAATTTGGAAACGGCAAAACTTCTCGCATTGTCGGTTTCCATAATTTTGCTCGGCGTAGGCGTCGAGTTGGCGTTTAAGGGGATAGTATTCGCAATAAGGAGGGTTAAAAATGGACGTGACCGTAAAAGGATTATGCAAGCGTTACGGTGAAAAAGAAGTTTTAACCGACTTTTCAGCTGTGTTTAAAGAGGGAAAAGTAACTTGTGTGCTCGGGAAATCGGGAATAGGCAAGACGACTTTGCTTAATTGCATTGCGAAAACGACTTCTTACGAGGGGACAATTTCGGGAGTTAACGGCGTTTCTTTCGTCTTTCAGGAAGACAGGCTTTTATCTAATCTTACCGTTTACGATAATCTCTCGTTCGCCGTAAAATGCGACGGAAAGAAAATTAAGGACGCATTAAATTCCGTCGACCTTATAGACAATGCGACTTCTTATCCCGACGAGTTATCCGGAGGGCAAAAGAAAAGAGTGAGTCTTGCGAGGGCTTTTTTGTCGGATGAGAAAGTTATTCTGTTAGACGAGCCGACGAATTCTCTCGATATTGGCTTAAAGTTTAGAACTTATTCTTTGTTTATCGATCTTATAAATAAGTATTCCAAAACAGCCGTATACGTTACTCACGATATTGACGAGGCGATAATTGTGGCCGACTTTATTTACGTCATAGATAAAAACGGCGTCGTTTTCTCGGCTGAAATTACGGGAGAAAAAGAAAAAAACAGATTGAGCGATAAAAAAAATATACAATTAAGAGAAAAACTTCTCACATATCTCGTATAAAAAACCTCAAACGGTCAACAATAGATTTGTAGCCTTCGGATATCTCGGATACATAAAATATAACGGGGGCTTTAATCTTAGAAAAAGAGGACCGTTAAATGATAAAAAGAGGAGAACTGTATTATGCGGATCTCAGCCCCGTCGTCGGGAGCGAACAAGGAGGGATACGTCCCGTTCTCGTCGTTCAGAACGACATTGGAAACAAATACAGCCCGACGGTGATCGCCGCCGCCGTAACGAGTAAACTCAATAAAGCGAGATTGCCGACTCATATTGAGATAAAGGCGGCGGATTACGGACTTTCTAAGGATTCCGTAGTTCTTTTAGAACAGATAAGAACACTCGACAAAAGAAGATTAAAAGAAAGAATAGGCGAATTGTCGTCGTCGGCAATGAAAAAAGTTAACGACGCTTTGCTTATAAGTTTAGGGTTTATGGCTGACACCGTATAAAGGACTTTGCTTTTCGGGCGAAGTCCTTTTAAAATGTTATTAAATATAGCGTAAATAATTGAAAAAAATATTTTTTAGTGATATAATACCTTTTAAGAATAATGCGAATACGGAAATAAAATATTAAATATGATGAAAATGGACGAAAAAGATAAAAACGAATATATACGATTGAAAACGAGGGCGAGGAAGTTTGAGAGAATTTCGGTGTATCTTATGCTACTGAGTTTTTTGATTTTGATTGCCTGCGTGATTTTATCTCAAAAACTTTTCGGGTTTTTTTTGTGGATAGGGTTGGGAATGTTCCTTCTTTTTATTTCGTCGTCGATAGTATTTATATTTACCGCAAATAAAAAGATTAAGTCGATCGAGCAAAAATATAATTTAAAAGATTAAAAAATGCGTAGAAATTTTACGTTCTGAAATAATACGGAGGTCAAAAATATGAAAGAAAAGAAATCAACTATGGAAGAACTGGAAAAAGAACTTACTTTTAAAAAAGAGAACTTTTTCGAGGTCGCAGATGAGAAAAAAGTGAAAGAGGCGTTTAATTACGCCGACGATTACAAAAAATATCTCGATAATTCCAAAACCGAAAGAGAGGCGGTAAAAACTTCTATCGAATACGCTGAAAAACACGGCTTTACCGAATATAAATTCGGCGATAAAATAAAAAAAGGAGACAAAAAATACTTAAACAACAGAGGTAAAAATCTTATTCTGTTTAAAATCGGTAAAAACGATTTGGCTAAAGACGGAATAAGAATTCTTGCCTCGCATATAGATTCGCCTCGTCTTGATATAAAGCAGAATCCTCTTTACGAAGACAGCGGAATGGCTTATCTCAAAACACATTACTACGGCGGAATCAAGAAATATCAGTGGACGGCTATACCTCTCGCCCTTCACGGAGTCGTCGTATTGGAAAACGGAAAGAGCGTTGAAGTAAGAATCGGCGAAAGGGAAGACGAACCCGTCTTTTACGTCGACGATCTTCTTCCTCATCTTTCGAGAGAGCAATACACTAAACCCGTGTCGACGGCTATCGACGGCGAAACGCTTAACGTTTTAGTCGGCGGAAGGGCGTTCAAAGATAAAGAAGTAAAAGAGAAAGTTAAATTTTCCGTTTTGAAAGCGATAAACGAACAATACGGAATGAAAGAAGCCGATTTTATGAGCGCAGAGCTTTGCGCCGTTCCTGCATATAATGCGAAAGACGTCGGGTTTGACAGGGCGCTTATTGGTGGCTACGGACACGACGACAAAGTTTGTTCGTATCCTGCGCTTACCGCAATTTGTAACGCCGAAACCGACGATAGGACGATCATGGTCGTTCTTGCAGATAAAGAAGAGATCGGAAGCGAGGGGAATACGGGTATGCAATGCGGAATATTCAGCGACCTTATAGACGTTATCAGTTTGTCATTCGGTGTTCATTCCGCGGTAGTCAGGGCAAAGAGTAAATGTTTGTCGGCTGACGTAACCGCAGGTTACGATCCGAATTTTGCTTCGGTATACGAAAAGAGAAATTCTTCTTTGGTTTCATGCGGAACGAGTATTTGTAAATTTACAGGTTCCGGCGGTAAGGGCGGTTCAAGCGACGCAAGTGCGGAATTCGTCGGATACGTCAGGAATTTACTTGATAAAAACGGAGTAAATTGGCAGACTGCCGAACTCGGTAAAGTAGACGCCGGCGGAGGCGGAACGGTTGCGAAATATATCGCTAAATTAAATATCGACACCGTAGATATAGGCGTTCCCGTAATAAGTATGCACGCTCCATACGAGGTTATTTCCAAAGGCGATCTTTACAGCACTTACGAAGCCTTCCTCGCTTTCGTTAAATAATGATTATCAAAGGCGTAGATTACGCTCGGTTTTATGCGATTTGCAAAGAAATTATATCCGATCCCGCTTTTAAGACGATGAAAAAATTCATCGCGCATTCAAACGTTTCGGTATATAAACACTCTATTGAGGTTGCAAGATACGCATACGGCTTAGCGATAAAAAAGAAAATAAGATGCGACGTTCCTTCCCTCGTGAGAGGAGCGTTGCTTCACGATTTCTTTTTATACGATTGGCACGAGCAGCCAAAGTTTTCCTTTCACGGATTTAAGCACGCTCGTATTGCTTTGAATAACGCCGAAAAAATTTTCAGATTGAATAAAATCGAGAGAAATATTATAGAGAGTCATATGTTTCCTCTCAATTTGCTTCATTGGCCTCGCTGTAAAGAGGCTTGGATCGTAACTTTCAGCGATAAAAGATGCGCTTTGAAAGAAACCGTTAAAAGGAAAAAAAGAAAATGACGACAAAAGAACGTTTTTTAAAATATATAAAATACGATACTACGTCCGATGAAAGTTCAAATACTTTTCCGAGTGCTGAAGAAGAATTAGTCATCCTCGGTTTATTAAGAGAAGAACTTTCTTCAATGGGAGTTGAGGCGTCGATGGATAAAAACGGATACGTTACCGCAAAAATCCCTTCAAATTGTCAGAGCAAAAATAAAATTTGCTTTATCTCTCACGTCGACACTTCGCCTGCCGTTAGCGGCAAGGTAAATCCGAGAGAAATCATTTATAATGGCGGAGATATTATTCTCGGAAATAATACTGTAATTTACGAAAGCGAAAATCCCGAACTTAAAGAATATATAGGAAAAGAGTTGATAACTTCCGACGGAACTTCTCTTCTTGGCGCCGACGATAAAGCGGGCGTTGCGGAGATTATGACGGCGGTTGAATATCTCGTTACGCATAAAGATTTTGCTCATGGGGAAGTATATATCGCTTTTACTCCCGACGAAGAGATTGGAAGGGGAGTTGATTATTTCGATAGGGCTAAATTCGGCGCAGACTTCGGTTATACGGTCGACGGCGGTAAACTCGGAGAAATAGAATTTGAGAATTTTAACGCTGCGTCTTGCGAACTTGTGGTAAACGGCAACAGCATTCACCCCGGTAGCGCAAAAAATAAAATGAAAAACGCAATAGATTTGTTCTGTGAATTTCATTCCTTGCTCCCCGTTTCGGAAAGACCTGTAAATACAGAAAATTACGAAGGATTTTATATGGCGAGCGACGCAGAAGGCGGAGTCGAGAAATTTGTCTGTAAATATATAATCAGAGATCACGATATGAAAAAATTCGAGAGTAAAAAGAAATTTTTCATTTCTTCCGTCGACTTTATGAACGCAAAATACGGCGAAGGCGTTTTCGTTGCGAATATAAAGGACAGTTATTACAATATGGCGGAGATTATAAAAGACAATTATCATCTCATTGAAAACGCCGAAAAGGCTATGAAAAAAGTCGGCGTCGAGCCAAAAATAATTCCTATAAGAGGAGGAACGGACGGGGCAAGACTTTCGTTTATGGGACTTCCTTGCCCAAATCTTTCCACGGGAGGGCTTAATTTTCATTCGAGAACGGAATACGTCCCGACTTACGCCTTAGATAAAATGGTTGAAGTAATTTTGAATATTATAAGCGAATACGCTGAATAAGTCTGAATTTTATGAGTTTGTTAGAAAAAATCAAATCTCCTGCCGACGTTAAGGCGTTAACTCTTGACGAACTTGAAATTCTTTCGTCGGAACTTCGAGACAGGATTATAAGCGTTATAGAAAAAAACGGCGGTCATCTTTCGTCCAATCTCGGGGCGGTAGACGTTATCGTCGCGCTTTGCTATACTTTTGATTTTCCGA
>CADBUU010000074.1 GCA_902797945.1 uncultured Eubacteriales bacterium
ATGAACACGAACATCATCACGACGACGATGAAGATGAACACGAACATCATCACGACGACGATGAAGATGAACACGAACATCATCACCATCATCATGACGCCGACGAAGTATTTACGAGTTGGGGTAAAGAAACTACCGATGAGTATTCTCACGACGAACTTGACGGTATACTAAAAACTTTAAGCGACGACAATGCCGGGCTTGGTATAATTTTAAGAGCGAAGGGTATCGTTAAAGCAAATGATAATGAAAAATGGTATCATTTCGACCTTGTTGCCGGAGACTACGAGATAAGAACGGGAGCGCCCGACTATACAGGCAGACTTTGCGTGATCGGTTCTCAAATTGACGTTGAAAAAATTGAAAATTTGTTTATAAAGAGGTAAAAATCTATGGCGAGAACTTTTCCCGCTGTCGTTGTTAACGGAATACTTGAAAGCGGTAAAACCACTTTTATAATAGATTCATTAAGGAACGGCGATTTCGGCGATATAGGAAAAACTCTTATTTTATCGCAGGAGGAAGGTGTAGAGGAATACGAAGATGAAGATCTTGCGTCGTTTAACGCTGTTTCCTATACTTTTTCTTCACCCGAAGAATTTACTGTAGAAAAAATAAACGAGTTGATAAAACAACATAAACCGAGAGCGGTTTTTTTTGAAATGAACGCCATGTGGGATCAGGAAAATTTAAAATTTCCGCCATACATTTTGGTCGAACAGTCTTTTACAATTATAGACGCAACCACGTTTAAGACCTATTTTAATAATATGCGACAAAAATTTGTCGATATGGTCAGGGCTTCCGACGTCGTTATACTTAATAGATGCATAGAAAATTCCGAAATGGCAGGATATAAGAGAAGTCTTAAACTAATAAATCAGAGCGCGGTATATCTCACTTTGGACGATAAGGGCAATAACGTAAGTTTTGCGGAAGATTTGCCTTATAAACTCGGTGATGAAATGTCGATTTCAGACGATGATTTCGGAATATTCTATATTGATACTTTTGATAATCCGTCGAGATACGACAATAAAACGGTCGAGTTTGACTGTATGTGCGTAACTTCAAAAAAACTTCCGAGAAGCACTTTCGTTGCCGGAAGACTTGCGATGACGTGTTGCGCAAACGATATTCAACTTATCGGTCATTTATGCGCCTATAACGGACCGATTTCAATTAAAGAAAACGGGTGGATCAAATTAAAGGCAAAAGTTCATTATAATTACGAATACGAAGGGGCGGAACCGCAAATACTTCTTGAATTGCTTTCCTTTAAAGAGATTCCGGAAATTGCAAATCCCGTCGTGTCACTTGCAAATTAACTTTCAGTCAAACAATTATTTATTTCGACAAAAACAGTCCGATTTTTCGGGCTGTTTTATTATACAATAAAATTACTTTTACGAACAAACATTTAAATTAAACGAGGTGTTATATGGAAGTAAAATACAGCGTAGACAAAAACAATCTATACGTCTATCTGTTCGGCGAACTCGACGAATATTCCGCAAGAGATTCTAAAAATACTCTTGACAGGCTTATAGACGTTCATACGGGTGTAAATAACGTCGTTTTTAACTTTTCTCATCTTTCTTTTATGGATAGCACGGGTATAGGCGTATTGATAGGAAGATATAAAAAATTAAAGAAACTCGGAACTCCTTCCTTTATTCAAAGTCCGAGCGTCAGTGTAAATAAAATATTGCAGATTTCGGGTTTATACGAAATTATGCCTAAAATTTAAAACGGAGAAATATAGTATGAAAAATAAAATGAGCGTAACATTTGATTCTTGTTCCGAAAACGAAAGTTTTGCGAGAAACGTCATCGCGTCTTTCATTTTACCTCTCAATCCGAGCGTGGACGAATTGTCGGATATAAAGACGGCGGTTAGCGAAGCGGTAACGAACTGCGTCGTCCACGGTTATCCTGACGATATCGGACAAGTTACTCTTTCCGCCGAGATAGACGGCGACGATTTACATATTGCCGTTTCCGACTGTGGCGTGGGTATTAGCGACGTCAATAAAGCTTTAGAGCCTTTTTATACGACAAAACCCGATGAGGAACGCTCGGGTATGGGTTTTACGATAATTAAAGCATTTATGGACGAAGTAAACGTCGTATCTTGTCTTAGTAAGGGGACTAAGGTGGAAATGGTCAAAAAAATAGGGGTTAAATAATGCTGACCGTTGAAGAAACGATTTTTCACTTAAGAAAAGCAAAACTCGGCGACGAGTCCTCAAAAGAAATTCTTATTGAAAATAACTCTCTTTTAATAAAAAGCGTTATAAAACGATACAGAAATAAGGGTATAGAATTCGACGACTTATATCAACTCGGTTGTATAGGTTTTTTAAAGGCTATAAAAAATTTCGACGAGAGTTTCGGTGTAAGATTTTCAACTTATGCGGTCCCTATGATAGTCGGGGAAGTAAAGCGTTTTTTGCGAGACGACGGAGCGATTAAAGTTTCGAGAATGATAAAATATCAGGCAAAAATCATAAATTCGTATATTGAAAAAATTACATCGGAAGGAAAAGACGCCCCGACGGTCGAAGAAATAGCAGAGGCTCTTAATATGGAAAAAGAAGACGTCGTTCTTGCGCTTGACAGTTCTAAAATGCCTATATCTCTTTACGAACAAGTCGATGACGGGAGCGATAAAAAACTCGAACTTATCGATAAAATCGCCGCAAAAGAAGATGAGGACGATTTGGTTGATAAAATCCTATTGGAAAGTATGATCGAAAGACTTCCCGAGAGGGAAAGAAAAGTCGTTTATATGAGATATTACAGAGATAATACTCAGAGCGAAATCGCAAAGGCTTTGGGCGTTTCCCAGGTTCAAGTGTCGAGAATCGAAAATAAAATCATTGAAAAATTAAAATCGTATATAAAATAATTTTTTAGCCCGTATTAAAAGATTTATTCTGTTCATAATATTTATATGAAAAATTATGAATTCGGCAAGGCAATATCGGATAGAAGCGATTGCATATATAAAAAGGCAACTGAAAGAATAAAAAATACTTTTACAGAGGGGGAAATGGTCAATGGTAGATGAGAGAGCTAAACAGAATTATGCAAAACTCGTTTCGGAATCTTCTCCAAAAACAAATGAACTGCGAAGTGTTTTTAGAGCGTTTTGGGTTGGCGGCTGTATTTGCATCGTTGGTCAATTTATAAGATATTTTCTTCAAATAATATTTGGTTTATACGGCGATGAGCTTGCGGGAACGACGTCCGTTGTGTTGATTTTTATCGGCGCGCTTTTAACGGGGCTTGGGGTTTACGATAGAATAGGTAAGTTTGCCGGAGGTGGCTCGATAGTTCCGATAACGGGATTTGCTAATTCGGTCGTTTCGCCCGCAATGGAGTTTAAGTCAGAAGGTTATATTTACGGAATGGCGGCTAAAATGTTTGTCGTTGCAGGTCCGATAATAGTTTTCGGCGTTACGGGAGGAGCAATAGTCGGAATCGTCTATTATATAATAGGTCTGTTCGTCTAAGAACAGACTTTTTAATTTTTGGTCTATTTTGCTTTACAAAAATAACCTTAAATGGTAAAATATATTTACCCATTAAGATAAATCACGAGGTTGTATATGAGTGAAGCAAGCGAATTTATAAAAAGACTTAAAAATGAAAGTGGTATGACGGCGAAAGAATTGTCTTTAAAGAGCGGAATACCTCTTGGAACGCTTAATAAAATATTATCATCTTCAACAAAAAGCGTTAAGGCTGAAACGCTTTCCAAAATTTCCGAAGCTTTGGGCAGACCGATAAATATTATAAAAGAAAACAAAGATAGAAAGATAAAAAAATATCCGGAAGGATTTTTAAGGGTTGCTGCGATTACTCCGGATATAATACTTGGCGATATTTCATATAATACGAAAAGAATAAAAGTTATGTTAGATAAAGCTGCCTCTCTCGGCGCAGGAGCCATAGTCTTTCCGGAACTTTGTCTGTCAGGATATACTCTATCCGACCTTTTTTATTCAGAATTAGTTTTGGAAAATTCTTTAAAATCTCTTTTTGATATCGTTGATTTTTCAAAAAATTATGAATCGTTGATTACAGTTGGCTGTCCTATTTTAAAAGATGGAAACATATATAATTGCGCCGTTGTTTTTTGTAAAGGTGAGATTCTTGGCGTTGTCCCTAAATCTTATTTGCCGGAATACGACGAGTTTTACGAATACAGACAGTTTACTCCTGCCGAAAACGAAAATTCGGAGATTTTTTTAAACGGGAGATTTTATCCGTTCGGAAATAAATTGATTTTTATAAATTCCAAGTATTCATCACAAAGATTTTCCGTAGAACTATGCGAAGATCTTTGGGTAAGTTCTTCACCTTCCGTTATTCATGCGCTCAACGGAGCGAACGTTATTTTGAACCTTTCAGCGAGTAATGAAGTCGTTTTTAAAGCGGATAGAAGGAGAGATCTCGTTAAAGTTCACTCGGAAAAATGTTCGTGCGCTTACGTTTACGCCGACGCAGGTCAAGGGGAGTCTACTACTGATTTAATTTTCGGCGGACATAATATTATAGCCGAAAACGGTAAAATCATAAAGGAAAATTTACCTTTTTCCGAAAATGAAATATGTATTGCCGATATCGATACTTCATATCTTGATTTCGTTCGAAGTAAAAAATGGGAAAATGCGGCAAATTCGCCGACTTGCGATAAAATTTATTTTTCCTGCGAGAACGAAAGTGATGGTCGTCTTAGAAAATTCGATAAAAATCCGTTTATTCCAACCGACAAAGAAAGTTTAAATACTCTTGTTTTTTCGACTTTGCAACTTCAAGCGAGAGCGTTGTCTTCAAGAATAGTGAGGTCGGGCTCAAAGACGGCGGTTATCGGCGTTTCCGGAGGGCTTGACAGCGCGCTTGCATTGATAGTGTGCTATGAAGCGTTTAAGTTGTTAAAACGTCCTTTAAAGGATATAATCGCTGTAACGATGCCTTGTTTCGGAACGAGCGAAAGAACGAAAAACAATTCGGTTTTACTCGCCGACACATTGGGAATATCGGTCAGGGAAATAAATATTTCGTCGTCGGTAAGAACACATTTAAAAGAAATAGGACACGACGGAATTACTCCCGACGTTACTTTTGAAAACGCTCAGGCGAGAGAAAGAACGCAGGTTTTAATGGATATATCAAATATGACGGGCGGATTGGTTGTCGGAACGGGAGATATGTCGGAACTTGCGTTAGGCTGGGCAACCTATAACGGGGATCACATGTCAATGTTCGGAGTAAACTCTTCAATACCTAAAACTTTGGTCAGAGAAATCGTCAAAGTTTATGCTGAAAATGGTAGTAAGGAACTGAAGAATATACTTTTTGACATACTCGATACTCCCGTTAGCCCCGAACTTGTTCCGACGGATAAAGACGGTCTTATATCTCAAAAGACGGAAGATATAGTCGGACCTTATATTCTGCACGATTTTTTCCTTTATCATTTTATTTCGAGCGGATATAAACCTTCTAAAATTTATTTAATTGCCGTAAGAGCGTTTAAAGACGAATTCGACGAAGATACGATTTACAAATGGCTTGAAAAATTTATTAAGAGATTTTTCTCACAACAATTCAAGCGTTCTTGTTCGCCCGACGGCGTAAAAACGGGTAAGTTTTCGCTTTCACCGAGAGGAGATTGGAGAATGCCAAGCGATTGCAGTTCGGACGAATGGCTTAAAGACCTTGAACGAGTTAAATTATTATAAATAAAATCCCGAAAATTTTCGGGATTTTATTTATCCTTTGGCGCTTTCACAATTAACGTTTACGTTTAAGTTTGTGTTAAATATTTCATCTTTAAAACTTTCAAAATTCTTATATTTAAACTTAAAAAGCATTTCCTTTATATGGAAAACGTCGCATTTTTCTTCTTGCATTTTATTGAAAATGCTTTCAATATTTTCTTTTATTTTATTTTCCGCTTTATTTAAAACCTCGATAGGAATTTCGGTTATTGTTGAAATGTGTTTTAGATCTGTCGTTTTATTAGCGTCTCTTATAGAAAGCGTTGTGTTAAGGGTTATAAATAACGTAAGTTGATTTTCGTCCGTTTCTATTCGTTTATTGCTTGTAAATTTGTCGATATTAAACGTTACGTCGGAGTTTTTGCCGTATAATTCGACGCCTTCGACAGTCAAATAGGCTTCAAGTGTTTTTCTTGTCAATAAATTAAAGGTCAAGGTTTCTTCGGAATTAAGTTTTCCCTTAATGACTCCATTTTCGAAAATATAGGTTTGAGTGAGGTCAAACAGGTTGGTTGAGTCGGAATTTTCACCTTCTTTAGAGGAACTGTTTTTTGCGTCCGATTTAATTTTTTTTATTATGGGAGCAAATGAGCAACCCGAGACGCCGTAATAGTCGCAAGCAAAGTCTTTTACGTTTACTTTTGCGACAGAGTCCGTTTTGGCAATTTGTTTTACGAGAATTTTTTCAATCGCAAAAGAAGAAACGTTATCGAGAGGTGAAGTTGATGATAAAATATCTTTTGCTTTGCCATCGCAGGTCGTAACGAGTGCGGAAGAAGGAACTTTTTCGGTTCGTATAAATACGTCGAGAACATCCATAACATTATTTTTTAACGTTCCCTCTCCTAAAATTATCAACTGGCAATAAGATAAAAGGGGATACCAGCCGGTAGATTTTCCTATGTTATCTACTGCTTGAGCAATCGTTTCCCCCTTTCCGCTGATAGTCGTCTGATTGTTTAAAACGTTAGATTCGGAAGCGGGATCGGGCGTTGCGATTTGCGTTGATATTTCAAATTCTCCGCTTTCGTCTTCATCTATTCCGATAGCGACGATGATCGCCGTTTTTTCAATATCTATAACCCCGAAGTCATTAGAAAAAAAAGTTACGACAAGCAAAACAATCGCAAGAAATAAAGCTTTATTTTTTATTTTATTCATATAGCGCAACTCCTGCGTGTTTGTGTTTTAGTAATGATAAAATTAAAGGGAATACGATAGATACCGTCGCAATGGGGTAAATTGCGTATTCGGTCAAAAATTCGTATAAAACGTAAAGATAATCGGACGTTACGGAAACTATTGCAAGCGAAAGGATATTCACCGCTACGGGAGCGATGAATTTATTTTTAAATCCAAAAACTTTTTGTATGCAATAAGTTGCGAAAAAGAGAGGTAAAGCCGCTGAAAACACTTGTGAAAAGGATATCGTTATCGCGGCGAAATAATCTATTCTTCCGACGTTTATAAGCGCTACGCTTATCATTCCCATCTGAACGGGCGGAAAGTATTGCCGTTCGGTCAATATTCCGTATTCGCCGTATATTACTCCGGAATATACGAGAGTTATAAGAGTTGATAATAAATAAGATAAAAATATTTTTGTCGTTGACTTTTTTTCTTGTTTTATATGGCCGACGAGTAATAGAAAATAAATACTGTCAAAATGCCAAAGAGCCGTTTTAACACTTGCTTTTAAAATAAATTCGGGACGGGCGAATACGGGTAAAAATTGCGTAAGGTCGACGTTCGGGATAGTAAGCAATATAAGACAAATACATCCTGTTATAGTAAACCAGACGAGTATGTCGGAAGACCTCGCTAATCCCTTAAACCCCTTATAGGAGAAATATATAGACAACACGAAAAAAGGAATCGTATTCGCATATAACGGAGCCGTTTCGTAAAGCGTTTTTTTGATAAATTCTTCATGTTCGAATATAGGTAAATAAGATTTAAGAAAAAAGATAATAAAAAGAATAAAAAATATAATTTTTGCCGCGGGTTTTCCGAATTTTTCAGAAATGACGCAATATATTGTTTTTCCGTGAAATTTTTTATCGAGATTTAGCGTTACAGCAATAAATATCGCGTTTATCAGCATGTCGACTAAAATTGAAAATAATATTCCTTCTTTAGCAAATTCGGCTGTAACGGAAGTCATAAAAATCAGTTTAGACGCAGTTATGATCCCTATCGTCATAAAGCACGCCTGTCTTACCGACATTTTAAAAGTTTCCATTTTCCTTTCTCCTTATTTTATTTGGCGAGCCGATGGATTCGGGACGGCGTAACATCTCGTCGACTCTTTTCATAACTATTCCATCTTGTAAGTCGTTTTTTATGAGAGGGGAATATGGCGCAAGGTATGGCGAGCCGTAATTTTCAATAGTTGAAAGATATATCAAAATTATTCCGAAACAAATTATTATTCCGTATACCCCGATAGAACCTGCGAACATTAAAAATAAAAGTCTTAAAACGGAAGTGGATTCAACAATGTCGGGGACGGTGTATATGCATATTCCGGAAAGAGCCATAATAAGGACGGCAGGCGTCGATACGATACCTGCGTGAACGACGGTCTCGCCTAAAACGAGCGCCCCGACGACGCCGATCGCCATGCCGACGTATTTGGGCATTCTAACGCTTGTTTCGTTTAAAATTTCAAAAATGAGGAGAATGAAGAACATTTCCATACTCGGAGATAAAGGAATGCCTTTAATTCCGTTTACTATCGTCAAAAGGAAATTTAACGGAAGAAGTTGAATATGGAACAATTGAGCGGCGACGAAAAAGGCGGGTAAAAAAATTGCAAGCGCAAGGGAAATAACTCTTACACCTCTCGCAAGATTTGCTCTGAAAGAAGAAATATAATAATCTTCAGCAGACTGAAAATCTTCTATGAGCATATACGGAAGCGTAAGCGCAAAGGGACTTCCGTCGACGAAAATTCCAACTCTGCCTTCGAGAAGTCTTTCGATAAATACGTCCGGCCTTTCGGTAGTTCCGGCCTGTTTGAAAAGGGAATTCTTTCTTTCGCTTAAAAATTATGCGACGTATGAACTATCGGGAATGCCGTCTATAACAATATCTTTTAGTTTAGTTCTGATTTTATTTACTATTTCTTTTTTTGCTATTCCGTCTATAAAAAGCAGACTGACAGATGACGATGAAAGCGTTCCGATTTCAAAATTTTCCACGCATAGTTTTTCGGTTTTAAGATATCTTCTTATAAGACTTAAATTTGTTTTTATCGTTTCGGTAAAGCCGTTTCTCGGACCTTTTATCGAAAATCCTGTTGGTGGCTCTGTTATGGAGCGGGTTTCGTATTTTTTCAGGTCAACGGACAATGCGCCTTTCAGCCCGTCAATTATTATAACGGCGTTGCCGCTTAAAACGTCTTTTACGCATTCGGAAATTGTTTTTAATATTTTAACGTTTGCAAGCGTTATTATTTTTGATAAATATACTAAATCTGTCGGCTGATTTTGCTTTTCGATTCTCGCCAGAACTTCTAAGCCGAGCAATTCCTTATCGGTTATTGAGTCAACGTAAATCGCGACAGCCTCTTTTTCGGCGATTGTAAAAGAGAAAAAAATAATGTCGTCGCTTAAACCTATTTTTTCCTTTATATAATTTTCGTTGTCTTTTAAGTCGTGTAATAATTCCATATTTTCAATTATTCGCTTTTTTAAGGTGAAAATAATCATATAATATGAAATTTTTATATTTATTTTCGCTTTTTACCTTTTCGACAAAAAAAAATTGACGAATAATATTTTTTATGTTACATTTATCTAAACTTTTTTGTTAAGAGGTTGTTATGGAATTAAGTGAGATTTTATTTAAGTTTAACGTTAATGGTAAATTTTTATCGTGCGAGCCTTATGGTAGCGGGCATATAAACAGGACATATCTTGCCACACTTTCAGATAACGGGAAAGAAGTAAAATATATTTTGCAAAAAATAAATTCGACTCTTTTCAAAAACGTTGACGGGTTAATGAACAATATCAAACTCGTAACGGAATACAACAGAGCCGAAATTATCAAAAGGGGAGGGGATCCCGATAGGGAAAGCCTTACGATAGTCAACACGAAAGATGGTATGCCTTATTATAAAACCCCCGACGGCGAATATTACAGGGTTTATATTTTTATCGAGGGAGCCAAAGGTTACGACGTTGTCGAAAAGCCCGTCCATTTTTACGAGAGCGCCGTCGCTTTCGGTAAATTTGCGCAACTTCTCGATAGATTCGACTCTTCCAAACTTTATACCGTTCTTCCGGATTTTCACAATACCGTAAAAAGATTTGAGAATTTAAAAAAAGCTATTGAAGAAAACAGGTCGGGAAGAAAAAATAACGTTTTAAAGGAAATAGATTTCGCATTAGAGCGTGAAGGGATAGTGTCTGAAATAGTCGATTTGCTCAATAGCGGAAAGATGCCGTCGAGGGTTACTCATAACGACACTAAACTTAATAACGTTTTGATAGACGTCAAAACGGATAAAGCCGTATGCGTTATTGACCTTGATACAATGATGCCGGGAAGTATCTGCTACGATTTCGGAGATTCGATAAGATTCGGCTGTAATCCGTGCTTAGAAGACGAGCCGAATACGGAAAAGGTAAATTTCAGTATGCCTTTATTCGAGGAATATACAAAAGGTTATTTGAGTGTATTCGGTAATACTATAACGAAAATTGAAAGAAAAAATCTTGCAATGGGTGCGATTCTAATGACGTATGAATGCGGAATAAGATTTCTATCCGACTATTTAGACGGCGACGTGTATTTCAGAACTTCGAGGGAAAATCAAAATCTCGACAGAACGAGAACTCAGTTTAAACTCGTTTCAGATATGCAATCTCGTTATGACGAAATGCTCGATATTATCGGAAAGTATTGACGAAATGATTTTTTTGTGTTAAAATAAAAGAAAGAGGCGTTTATGAATAAAAACAGTAAGGCATGGATACTTATCGTTGCAGCCGTAACTTTGGCTTTGCTCGGAGTTTTGACGGTTATTTTTGTTTTATCGCTTTCAAAATCTGAAAAAAATGAGAAAGATACACAGAAGAAACCGAGTAACGAACAAATTGAACCTTACGATAATTACGCCAACGATATTTTTAACGATGAAATATAAATTTAAAGACGAGCCGTAAAATCTGAAGCGCGCCCCAAAAGTTTGTCTAACTTTTGGGGCGCATATCAATCAGCTCGTCTTATTTTTTATGTTTATATTATATCGAACAATTCTTTTAGAGATGAAATTTCATATTTTGGAATTAAATCATAAGAATTATTTTTTTCTTTTCTATTAAGAAAACAGGTGTCAACGTGTGAATTTATTCCGAGTCCTATATCGGAAAGAAGATTGTCTCCGATTATGAGCGACTTTTTTCTTGTAACGAAGGGCAATTTTTTTAAAATATAGTCGAAAAATCTTGCGTCCGGTTTCGTATATCCGATTTCGTCTGAAATAAAGAGTCCGTCGCATATTTCGTCTATTTTGCATATTTTTATTTTTTTGTGTTGAACTTCGGCTATTCCGTTTGTAATAATATAAATTTTACGTCCCGTATTTTTTATTTTTTTGAGAGTTTTATCGGAATCGTCGAGAATTATCGCCGTTTCAGAAAGATATTTTTCATATTTTTTCCCGAATTCTTCGGCGAGATCTTCTTTAAAATTTATCGCTTCGAAATATTTTCTAAATCGGTCGACTACAAGTTTTTCTTTAGTCGTTTTACCTAACGAATAATCATCCCAGAGTTTTTGGTTTATCTCCGCATATAAAGCGTAATTTCTCTTTTCTTCGGGTAGAGAAAAATCGTCGCTCGCCTTGCTTAAAGAAATTTTCGCAGATTGTTGAAAATCGTATATCGTATCGTCCAGATCGATAAATAAAAACTCATATTTCATTTATAAAATCCCTTTATTATACTTATTAAAGTTTAACATTTTTTATGTCGATAGTCAATTGAAAAGTTGACTATTTTATTTATATCGTATATAATATAGAAAGCGTAAAAATTTATAATTCGCATAATTATGTAAAGAGGATAGAAAATTGAAAAAAATCGAAAAACTTTTTCCGCCCTGTAAAGATTATATCTGGGGAGGAAATAAACTCAGAAAATACGGAAAAAAATCCGACGGAGATAAAATTGCCGAAACGTGGGAAATATCCTGCCATAAAGATGGTAAATCTCTGACTGTCGACGGCCTTGATATAGAGGAAGTGTTCGGCGTTGACGGACTTGGAAAAAACTGTAAAGATTTTGAGTTTTTTCCTACGCTTGTAAAACTTATCGACGCTGCCGACAATCTTTCCGTTCAGGTTCACCCGAGCGACGACTACGCATTACGCAACGAAGGACAATTCGGCAAAACCGAAATGTGGTATATCGTAGACGCCGAAGAGGGCGCCGGAATTTATTTAGGCCTTAAAAACGATACGACGAAAGATGATTTTATTCGTTCCGTAAACGACGGGACCGTTCTTAATTTGCTTAATTTCTATCCCGTAAAAAAAGGCGAGAGTTATTTTATAAAATCGGGAACTTTGCACGCCATCGGTAAAGGCGTTTTAATATGCGAGATTCAGCAAAACAGTAATTTAACGTATAGGGTTTACGATTATAAAAGAAAAGGGGCGGACGGAAAAGAAAGACCTCTTCATCTCGATAAAGCGCTCGACGTTATTGATTTTACCGCTTTTAAAAATAAAAACAGAGTTTTTGAAAGTCGTAACGGGCAAATAATCGGTATGAATAAATATTTTACCGCAACAAAAACGGAGATAAACGGTTGCAAGAATATTTTAGTGAGCGATAATTCGTTTTGCGGAATTACCGTTGTTTCGGGCGAGGGTAAAATAGAAAGTATTCCCGTAAGCGCAGGCGATAGTTTAATGATTTCTGCGGGTTACGGAAAATGCGAAGTTTCGGGAGAAATGGTAATAATTATGACTGAAGTAAAAAAATATTATTTGGGAATCGATTTAGGCGGAACGTTTATAAAGGGCGGAATTGTCAACGATGACGGAGAAATAGTTCTTTCAAAAAAAGTTCCGACCGAATCTGAAAAAGGCGAAAACAAAGTAGTTGAAAATATTGCGGAATTGGTAAATTCTCTTCTTTCCGAAACGGGATTGAGCAAGAACGATGTCGTCGGTATCGGCATGGGTGTTCCCGGAATGATCGATAGTAAAAACGGTGTTGTCGTTTTTTCCAATAATTTAAGATGGAAAGACTTCCATATTGCCGACGAAGTAACACGATCGACGGGAATCAAGGTTAAAATTGCAAACGACGCAAACGTTGCGGCTCTCGGCGAAGCTAAATTCGGAGCAGGGAAGGAGTTCGATGACACGGTTATGTTGACTCTCGGGACTGGCGTCGGTGGAGGAATAGTAATCGGCAATAAACTTATCGAAGGTAATAAGTCTGCCGGAGCCGAACTCGGACACATGGTTATCGTCGAGGGCGGAGAGCTTTGCACCTGCGGAAGAAGAGGCTGTCTCGAAGCATACGCTTCGGCAACTGCTCTTATTAGAGAGACTAAAAAAGCGATGCTTCAAAACAAAAAGAGTAAAATGTGGGAAATCGGATCTATAGATAAAGTTGACGGAAAAACTCCGTTCGATTACGCAGGTTGCGACGAAACGGCAAAAAAAGTCGTCGATAATTACGTTGATAAACTTGCATGCGGAATAATAAATTTTGCAAACATATTCAGACCGAACGCCATTCTTTTAGGCGGAGGCGTCTGCGCGCAAGGCGAAAATCTCTTAAAACCGTTAAGAGCGAAAATGTCCAATGAGATTTTTGCCGGAGACTTGGGTCCGGAGTGTCCCGTTGAAATTGCCAAACTTGGGAATAAGGCGGGAACTATGGGCGCGGCTGCGCTTCTTATGGACGATTAGCCGAATATTTTGTCGAAATACTTGTTTTAAGGTTGACAAGAAATAAGTTAAATTGTATAATTTAAATAATTAAGTTAATTATTCTTATAATCGGAGAATTTTTGATGTCGGATTTTAAAATTTCACTTGCAGGAGATCTTGGGAGCGGCAAAAGCACGGTTGGGAAAATACTCGGCGAAAAGTTTGGTGCGGAAATAATTTCCGTGGGTAAAATACAACGAAAAATGGCGGCCGATCTCGGAATGGACGTTACTCAATTCAACTTGTATCAGGAATCTCATCCGGAATTCGATAAAATGTTGGATGGTAAAATATCGGAATATGATAAATTAAGCGGTAATTTTATTTTCGATTCCCGTCTTGCATGGCATTTTGCGCCGAGCGCATTCAGCGTTTATCTTAAATGCGGTTTGGAGGAATCTGCAAAACGAATAGTTTTAGAGAAGAGAAACGACGAATGTTATTCTTCGGTCGAAGAAGCAAAAGAAAAAATAACTAAAAGAAGAAAAAGCGAAAAAGAGAGATATCTTTCTTTTTACGGCGTCGATATAACCGATATGAGTAATTATGACCTCGTTGTCGATACTATCGGTAAAACGCCCGATAATGTCGCCGATGAGATAATCGACGGTTGGAAAAAATATATTTCAAAATAAAATACGGTTTTATAAAAGAGGTGTCAGGCTATGCATTGGGCTGAAAGAATTGCGGAAGAACTTATTAGTGAAAATCCCGGTAAAGAAGAATTTTTATGCGCGGCGGGGACAAGCCCGTCGGGCAGGGTTCATATAGGAAATTTCAGGGATATTGCAACACCATATTTCGTTGTAAGGGCGCTTAGAAAAAAAGGTAAGAAAGCAAGACTTATGCTTTCTTGGGACGATTTTGACAGACTTAGAAAAGTTCCGAAAAATGTTGCCGAAATTGCTCCCGATTTCGATAAATATATCGGAATGCCTTATTGTATGATACCCGATCCCGAGGGGAAGTATTCTTCTTTCGCCGAAGCAAACGAAAAGGAATATGAGAAATCTCTCGACGAAATGGGTATAGATATAGAATACAGATATCAAGGTAAGGAATATATCTCGGGAAGATACGTCGCCGGAATACTTACCGCAATGCATAAGCGTAAGGAAATTTACGATATTTTAATGAAATATAAAACGCAGGACAGCGACGAAGGGGAAAGAGAAACCTATTATCCGTTAGGCGTATATTGTTCTTCTTGTAAAAAAGATTTTACAGAGATTCTTTCTTATGACGAAAATACCGAAGACCTTACTTACAGATGTAAAATATGCGGAAAAGTTGAAACCGTAAATCTTAAAACTTATCACAT
>CADBUU010000075.1 GCA_902797945.1 uncultured Eubacteriales bacterium
AAGTTCAAGTCTTGTTTTTAATGGGAAACGCAAAAAAACAGTTGTAAAAATCAATCTTATTTTATACTTGATTTTTAACTTCAAAATCGCTGAAAACCGTTAAAAACGGCACAAAAAAAGCCGAAATAACTATTAAAAAAATAGGGCTCTCAAAAATATTTTGCATTAATGGCGGTAGGGTTTTGCCGTTTCCCGCAAAAGCGGGCTCTCAACAGCAAGATACTTTTGCTGTCGCAAAAGATATACGAACTAAATTTGTTTCACAAATTTAGTTCAAGCCCTTTAATCCCCCACCAATAGGAAAAGGCACACTAAAAAGTGTGCCTAAAAATACAACAATAAATACTATCCACATAACAAACCCCTTTTTTGAGTTCATTATAGCATAATAAATATGACAAAATCTGTCAGTTTTTATAAAAAATATTTTGCAAATATATTATAGCATATATTTCGACAATTATCAAGTTTTTGCCATAAAGGTTAGAGATAACTTTAACGATTACACCCATACTTTTAACGATTTGGGTATCTTTTTAACGATTACCCATAATTTTAACGATAACGCATATTTTTAACGATTAGGTTTCGTAAAAAAAGTAGGCGCAATCAAAAAGCAGAGTTTTGACGATAATTTTCCATTCAAAACCCTGCTTATATTTTATTTATTATCTTTTGCGGTATTGATTGACGCAATTAAAAGTCGTCTAATCGTTCCGCAAGTATTGTATATATCCTTTATTTCTTCTTGCGTTGTTAAATTGGCTTTAATGAATAATTCCAACCAATATTCTGTTTCAAAGCACTCTTTCAATGCTATTTGCAATTTCGCGATAAAATCAGCCTTGCCGTGTGCATAATTCGCTTCTCGAATATTCGCGCCGATAGAAGTTGCACTACGTTCTAATTGATTGACAATGGAATAATGCCCTTTTACCATTTCGCAAAACTTAACAACTTGCACTGCTAATTCCATTGATAAATCCACTAATTTATTCTCTTTCATTGGTACACCACATACTCAGTTTAGCATATTTAATGAAATATTACAAGCAATATGAGATAATCAAAAAATTATGAAATTTTTGCTTTACAAAAATGAAATAAAATTTATGCCACCATATACGAAGTATATTTCATATCCGCAAGATATTTCATAATTCTATTATTTCACTTATGCCACTATGCATAAATTTCATTGGAAAGGGCTGTGATTTTGATGCAAAATCACAGCCCTTTCCTGGTGGGGGCGGTAGGGCTCGAACCTATGACCTCTACCATGTCAAGGTAGCGCTCTAACCAACTGAGCTACGTCCCCGTGAATATTCAGCTTAAATATTCTACCAAATTTTTTTGTTTTTGTAAAGCGTTTACAACTTGTTTTTACTTTTTATTTTTCGCTTCCCTCACTTCTTTTATAGTAAAACAAATATTGCTGCATATATCCCGACTTTTCTTTGAACGTTTCGGTAAAATATGCGGTTATTTTGTTCCTGTCGGTAAGTTGCCCCTTAAAATCTTCACGGTAAATCTTTTCTATCCATGTGTCTACCGGAAAACTGTCCGTTCTATGATAACCGAAAAGCGAAATGCAATCGGCAACTTTCGGACCGACGCCGTATAAAGTCAATAATTTTTTCTTCATTTCCGAAGTCGATAGTTTATTTAGTTCGTCCAGATCGAAACCGTTTAATATTTCGCTTGCGCATCTTACCATATATGGCGCCCTGTAACCAAAGCCGTTTTCTTCGAAGAACTTTTCGCCTGCTTCGGCGATTTTTTCGGCGGTCGGAAAGGCGTAATATTTTTCTCCCATAAAAGACTTTTCTTCACCGAGTTTTTCACACATTCTTTCTATGCACTTTTTTATTCTCGGGATATGATTATTCTGCGAGATTATAAAAGAAAAAAGCATTTCTTCTTTATTCTGACGAAGTATCCTTACGCCCTTGCCTTTTTCTGCCGCTGTTTTTAAAACGTCAAATGGGCTTTTAAGGGCAAAATCGACGATTTCACGGTAATTTTCATTAAAATCGAAGAAGTTGTCGAAATAATCTCCGTCGTCGGAAATAACAGCGACGGTTGAGCCGTTCGCGAACGCGTAGCACGCCTTATCGCCACTTATTACGAGATATCCTTCCTTGTAGGGGCGAAAGCGGAATATCTGACCGCATTCGAGAGTATCTCCGATATTAAAAAATTCACCGTCGTAAAACTTCTCCGTCATAAGTAAATCTCCAAATTTAAAGCGGAAATCACAAAGTGAAATCCGCTTTCTTTTTTGTTATTCAGCAGTATAAATACTAACTTGCTTTTTATCTTTGCCGAGTCTTTCGAATTTAACTACTCCGTCTACGAGAGCGAACAAAGTATCGTCTTTACCGATACCCACGTTTGTTCCGGGGTGGAACTTAGTTCCTCTTTGACGAACGAGAATGTTACCGGCAAGAACTTTCTGACCGTCAACGCGCTTAGGTCCAAGACGTTTAGCGGCGCTGTCACGACCGTTTCTGGTGCTACCTACACCTTTCTTATGAGCGAATAAACTAATTAAAAACATAATTCTCTACCCTCCGACCTTACTTTACGGCAATATCCACAAACTTAACTTTGGTGAAAGGTTGTCTGTGACCGTGCTTTCTTCTTTCGTTCTTCTTGGCTTTGTATTTGTAAACGATAACTTTCTTATCCTTTGCGTGTTCCAAAACCTCTGCGGTTGCCTTGTATCCGGCAACGTCTCCCGCGACTTTGATTCCGTTCTCGTCGGAAACGAGAAGAACGTTGAAATCAACTTTGTCGCCTACGTTTGCGTTGAGTTTTTCAAGCCTTACTTCGTCGCCTACGGCTACTTTGTATTGCTTGCTTCCGTTCTCAATTATTGCATACATTGAAAAATAGACCTCCTGTCTAATCTCGCCGAGATATTTTTTCGGGGCGTTTTAGGCGAAATTCGCCAACGACTTTAATTCCCTTCTCGTGCGGTTCCAAATGAGTAT
>CADBUU010000076.1 GCA_902797945.1 uncultured Eubacteriales bacterium
AAGGGCGAATTACACGAAATAAAAGTGACGCCGTCTTTACCCCTTAGGGCAACGGGCGTTATATTAAATAAGGACGTTTCAACTCATCCGTTTGCAGTTAAAGAATTTATCAGACTTTTGGATGACGAAAGCATTTTAAAACGCTGATATGGATCGGAGAATTTTAAATAGAATATCGGAAATAACTGAAGAAGAAAAAAAGATAATTGCGGGAGACGACATAGATAAATCTCTCTATTCGTCAGATGAAAGAGATTTTACCGTAAAAAGCGATTTGCTTGGTTCGGCGGAAAGTCTTATAGGTTTCCGCAGACATACGAGATTTGCGTATTTTCCAAAACACACCCATAATTATATAGAACTTATTTACGAAGTATGCGGAGAAACAATACATAAAGTAAACGGTAGCGACGAAGTATTATTAAAAGAGGGAAATATTTTACTTTTAGGAATCGACGCCGTTCACGAAGTCTACGAATGTAAAGAGAATGATTTGGCGGTAAATTTTATTATTCGTCCGGAATTTTTCGCTTCAACCATAGATATTGCGGGTTATAATAACACGATTTATGATTTTATTTTAAATGAAATCAAGTATAACGGAAATCAAAGTTTTATGCTTTTCGACGTTTCGGGTTTTCCGAATATAAAAAATCTTATGGAAAATCTGTTGTGGAATTTCTGCTTTGACGATAAAAATTTTCAATCCCAAAATCTTACCATGGGGCTTGTTTTTTCAGAACTTGCGGCGAAAGCAGATAAGGTTGCGATTCCGTCATCTCTTTCTTTTGACGGCGAAGTTGCGATAAAGACCGCAAGTTATATTGATAGTCATTTTAAAAGCGCGAAACTTACAGACTTGGCTAAGATTTTAAATTTATCGACTGTTACGCTGAGTAAAATAATTAAAAAAAATATGGGCGTAACGTTTAAGACTTTACTTCAGAAAAAAAGGTTAACGGAAGCGGAAAAGCTCATTAAAAACACCGATATCCCGATAACCGAAGTAATATATGCCGTTGGGTATGAAAACACGAATTTTTTCTATAAAATGTTCAATGAGAAATATGGTTGTTCGCCAAAAAAATACAGAAAAGGCAGAACTCGTTAAAGAGAAAATTCGGTCGTAAAATTAATTTAATTAAGTCGTTGAATTATACGTCCTTGTAGGTTATAATATAGATGATATAAAAATTTTCGGAGGAAAATTATGGACGAAAAAATTCTTAAAGGTTATGAATTTGCAAAAGATTATTATAAGTCTATTGGCGTTGACGTCGATAAGGCGATAGAAATTTGCGATTCAACTCCCATTTCAATTCATTGTTGGCAAGGCGACGACGTCAATGGCTTTGAAAAAAAAGAAGGGGCGCTCAGCGGCGGTATTCAAACGACGGGTAATTATCCCGGAAAAGCGAGAAATCCCGAAGAACTTCGCGCCGATCTCGACGTTGTTTTAAAGCATTTCCCCGGCGAGAAGAAAATAAATATTCACGCAAGTTATCTTGAAAGCGACGTTTTCGTCGATAGAAATGCAATCGAACCCGAACATTTCGCTAAATGGGCGGATTGGGCGGTAGAAAGAGGTCTCGGAATAGATTTTAATCCGACTTATTTCTCTCATCCTCTTTCAAATAACGGAACGCTTTCGGCAAAAGACGAAAAAGTTCGTCAATTTTGGATAGAGCACGGTATAAGGTGCAGAAGAATAGGCGATTATTTTGCAAAGAGAACGGGTAAGACTTGCGTTATAAACCATTGGACGCCCGACGGAGACAAGGAATTTCCCGTTGACACTCTTGCTCCGAGACTTCGTCTTAAAGATTCTTACGACAAGATTTTTGACGCAACCGAAGACGTTACGGGCGTAATGGACGGCATCGAATCAAAAGTGTTTGGAATAGGTCTTGAAAGTTATACCGTAGGTTCTCATGAATTTTGCATGGGTTACGTTATGAAAAAGAACAGCGACCATATCATGCTTACGCTTGACTGCGGACATTATCATCCGACCGAAGTAGTTTCGGCTAAACTCGGCGCGGTATACGCATTTTCGGATCATTGTCTTCTTCACGTTTCCCGTCCGGTAAGATGGGATAGCGATCACGTCGTTTGTTACGACGATGAAGTTAAGGCTATAATGGACGAACTCGTTCGTTTGGGTAAGGTAAAAGATACTTATATTGCTACCGATTACTTCGACGCTTCGATAAACAGAGTTGCCGCATGGATTATCGGTCTCAGAAATACCCGTAAGGCGCTTCTTAACGCATTGCTCACGCCCGTTGAAAGCCTTAAAAAATACGAAAGGGAAGGGGACGTTACGGCAAGGCTTGCGCTTTCCCAGGAATATAAGACTGCGCCTGTCGGACTTGTTTGGGATTATTATTGCGCTAAAAAGGGCGCAGGCGTCGGAACGGAATGGTTCGATGACGTTAAAAAATACGAAAATGAAGTTTTATTAAAAAGATAATTTTTTATTAAATAGTTTTTCGGCAGGTATTGTTCCCAAAATGGATAATACCTGTTTTTTGATTTTTTCGTCAAAAGAAAAGAAAATAAAAGGTATTTTATTTGATTATTTAATAAAAAAAGAGTATAATAAATACATGGATACGCTTTTGAAGTTTATGTATGTCTTTGCCTTTTGTTCGACTTCGGGCTGGGTTTTAGAGTTGATATATCGAAGCGTAATGGGCAAAAAAATCGTTAATCCGGGTTTTTTAACGGGATGCTGTCTTCCGGTTTACGGATTCGGCGGTATCGCAATGTTTATTATCTGCTCGGCAGATTTTTCGTTTATAACGATAGAGGCATTAAATATTTTACTCAGGTTTTTTATTGCCGTTATCGTAATGACCGCTATCGAATTTGCAACGGGGTTTATAGCGTTAAAGTTTTATAACGTCAGACTTTGGGATTATTCCACGAGGTGGTTAAATTTCAAGGGGATAATTTGCCCCTTGTTCTCTACGATTTGGGGAATAATCTCTTTGGTTTATTATTTTTTATTGTTTCCGTTTATTACGAATTCTTTCGCATATCTTTCCGATAAAATTTGGTTTATACTTATTATCGGAGCGTATTACGGAGTATTTATTGTCGACGCGATTACCTCTCTTGACCTTATGTCAAAACTTAAAAAATATGCTTTTGCGATAAAGCAAACCGTTAATATCGAGCAT
Source organism: uncultured Eubacteriales bacterium (assembly GCA_902797945.1). Classification (GTDB taxonomy): domain Bacteria; phylum Bacillota; class Clostridia; order Christensenellales; family Borkfalkiaceae; genus UBA10281. Next base: position 3,186 of record CADBUU010000076.1, read on the forward strand.
ATAAAAATTAAAATTCGTGAAGACAGAATTAAAAGAAGGAAAAAATTCGACGCTTTTATGTTAAAAGCGCATCAAGAAATCAGAAGATTTCTCGATTTGAATAAAAATCAGTGAGGAGGATTTTATTATGGTAAAAGTAGACGTAATTTCCGGTTTTTTGGGAGCCGGAAAGACAACGCTTATCAAAAAATTGTTTGAAAGCGCGTTCAATAAGGAAAAAATCGTTTTGATTGAAAACGAATTTGGCGAAATAGGTATCGACGGCGCATTTTTGAAAGAAAGCGGAGTTGAAATAAAAGAAATAAATTCGGGTTGTATTTGTTGTTCGTTAGTCGGCGATTTTTCATCTTCGATGAAAGAAGTTATTTCAAAATTCGATCCGGAGAGAATAATTATCGAACCGTCGGGCGTAGGTAAACTTTCCGATATCGTTCGCGCCATAGAAAAAGTTGACGCCGATTTAAAAGTAAATATCGTTGCGACTGTGGTTGACGGCGGAAAATGCAAGATGTATCATAAAAATTTCGGAGAATTTTACAACGACCAAGTTAAAGAGGCAAATACTGTCGTAATTTCAAAAACCGAAAAATTATCAGAAAACAAATTAAAGGAAGCGGTTGAACTTGTCAGAGAATTAAATCAAAGAGCGACCGTTGTAACGACGCCAATCGCAGAACTTGACGGAGATAAGCTTCTTACAACGCTTGAAAACAACGTTTCTCTTGTCGACGAACTCCTAAAAGAACTTGCTAAAAAGCCGATTGAAGAACATCATCACCATCATCATGACGGAGAGTGTGATTGTCATCATCATCACCACCACGACGATGAAGACGAGCACGAACATCATCACGACGACGATGAAGATGAACACGAACATCATCACGACGACGATGAAGATGAACACGAACATCATCACGACGA
>CADBUU010000077.1 GCA_902797945.1 uncultured Eubacteriales bacterium
CTTGCCGCTGACAGGATTGAAAAGTTAAACTCTATCGGAATTACATGGGAGTTTGATAACCGTTGGGAAGTCGGATTCAGTCACGCAGAAACCTATTTTAAAGCGTTCGGGAATTTACTTGTCAATATCAATTATATCTGTGAGGACGGTTATGCGCTCGGAAAGTGGATCAGTGCGCAGAGGTCAAGATACAATAATCCGGCAACGCAGCACCCGATCAAAGACGAGCAGATAAAAAAACTCGAAACCATTGGGATGCAGTGGCGCGTTCAAGGCACAGGGTGGGAAGATAATTTCAATCTCGCGAAGAAATATTATGAAACGCATGGCAACTTGAAAATACCGCGCGGATTTCAATTTGACGGAACGGGAATCAACCTGAACACGTGGATTATCACTCAACGAAATAATCGCAAGAAAGGGAAACTTTCCGAAGATAAAATCAAAAAACTCGATTCAATCGGAATGGATTGGCACGGAAGGAGTTCAAATGGCGAAATTGCTGTTACTGTATCCGCTTCAAACCGTGTTGCTATTTAATACGATAAGGTGGGCTGAATGAATAAGAATCTTTTAATACTCGGTGCGGGTCAGTATGGATCTGTCATAAAAGGAATCGCTGAGTCGATGGAGTGCTTTGAGAAGATCGACTTTCTTGACGATACGTTTGGTTCTGGCGAAACGGAAGGAAACTATCATGAACAATCCATAGGCAAACTTGCAGACTACGAGAAGTTTATTTTTGAGTATTCCTATGCGATTTGTTCGATAGGCGACGCAGAAGTCAGAAAAGAATGGACAGAAAAACTGACAGCAGCCTGCTATCGTATTCCCGTAATAGTATCTCCGAGAGCTTTTGTTGCGAAATCGGTACAGTTAAGGTACGGAACGGTCATAGAACCGATGGTGGTGATCAGCGAAAATACGATTATCGGCATTGGGACGTTTGTTTCTGCCGGTGCGGTCGTGAACCACAATTCCTTCGTGGCGGATTATTGTCATATTGACAACAATTCGGTCGTTATGAGCGGAGCCTTTCTGGAAGCGATGAAATATGTGGAACCGCTTGAAAAGGTAAGAAGGGTTCCTATGAAATTTACGATTAGCAAAAACGGGCAAATCAAGAAAGAAGATATTTCAAAACGAACTCCCGTAGGCGACGGATATAATTTCGACGATGTGATGTAATTGAGGAAAAGAAATGCCGTTAAATTTAATGTATATAACCAATAATCCAGCCGTTGCACTTATTGCTGAAAAGAACGGTGTCGAAAGAGTATGGGTTGATTTAGAAAAACTTGGAAAAGAAGAAAGACAAAAAGGCATCAACTCTGTTAAGTCTAACCATTCAATAAATGATGTTGCCGTTTTATCAACTATTTTAACGACGTCTGAATTGATGGTTCGGGTTAATCCTTGGAATGAGACTTCTGAAAGGGAAATAGAACAGGTAATCGACTATGGTGCGGACAGAATTATGCTTCCGATGTGGAAGAGTAAAGAAGAAACGGATTCTTTCTTAAATCTTGTAAGGGGAAGAGTGAAAACGACGTTATTGCTTGAAACGAAAGAAGCGGTTGGATGTCTCGATGATGTGCTGCAGAATCAATACATAGATGAGATACATATTGGATTAAACGATCTTCATTTAAGCTTCGGCTTAACATTTATGTTTGAACTACTTACAAACGGAGTTGTAGAGAAACTTTGTAAAAAATTGAAAAGAAAAGGCATTCCGTATGGATTCGGCGGTATTGCAAAGCTCGGAGCCGGTATGATTCCTGCTGAAAAAATTATAATGGAGCATTATAGGCTTGGTTCCACGAGGGCGATTTTATCAAGAAGTTTTTGTAATAGTGAAGAGATAAAAGATGTAGCTGAAATCGAAAACATTTTTTCTAAAAACATAAAGGAATTGCGCGGATTTGAAGAAGATGTTTCTCATTTTACATCGGAAAAATTTGTAATTAATAAGCAAGCACTTGAAACTGATATAGCCCAAATTGTAGAAATGCAAAAAAGGAAGAATGCTGATGAACAGTGAATTACTGAATGTATTAAAAGAGCGGTTTGGTGATGCCTTTTATATACTTGAAAGCAAACAATTCAGAAACAATTATTTGGAGCTCAAGGAAGCGTTCCAAAAGATTTATACAAATTTTAATATTGCTTATTCATACAAGACGAATTATACTCCCAAATTATGTAGAATCGTTGATGAATTAGGAGGATATGCTGAAGTCGTTTCCGATATGGAAATGGAGATTGCACTTCGGATAGGGGTTCAACCAAGCAAAATCATTTGGAATGGTCCATATAAAAACGCAAAAAAAATTGAAGAATTACTTGTTTTAGGCGGAACAGTTAATCTTGATTCAGCCTATGAAATAGACGAAGTTGCTAAGATTGCAAAAGCACATCCGAACCACATATTAAAGTTAGGAGTAAGATGTAATTTCGATATAAATGATAATGTGACTTCGAGATTTGGCTTTGATATTCAATCCGATGATTTCAAAAAAGCGTTGGAGCTGATTTGTCAATATAACAACCTAAAGCTTATTGGACTACAATGTCATTTTGCAACAAGGAGGCTTGAAACA
>CADBUU010000078.1 GCA_902797945.1 uncultured Eubacteriales bacterium
ATTTTTACTATATCGTCGCTGACGATAAAAATAATCACGCCGATAAACAGGTGTATAAGTCCGCCGAAGAGGAAGAGATTTTCTCCTATATAATTTTTTTTGATAACGCTGACGATCAAAGCGTCTACGCTATACGCAATAATTATCGCTCCGACGACGAAACCTACGAAATCGGTTATCTGTTCGTGAAAGACGAGGACGGCTATTCCTGCCAGAGAGTATAAAATTGTTTTGACTATTTGCCATTGTTTCATCTTTTGTCTCCCGACGGTTTTTTATATTGTATCATAATTGACGAAAAAAGCCAACGAAAAGAATAAAAAAACGGAAACAGTTCGTTTCCGTTTAAATTTATATCCTTTTATATTTTTCGGCAAGGGTTTTAAGGTAATTGCTTTTTTCGTCCGAAAAATCTTCGGTTTTAAATCTTACGGTCCAATTTCCGACGGTCGAGGGCGTATTAATGCGATAGGAGTTGTCGAAATTCAAAACGTCGGCGAAAGATATTACGACGAGTTTTGATTTTGTCGCGTAAGCGTTTTCGATAAGGAAGGGCGCTACGTCTTTTTTGTGTCTTACATTTGCTCCGACCACGATAGAATTGGTTTTAAGCAAATTTTTAAATTTTATGAAATTATCTTTATCGAGTGATTTTGCGAAACCGTAAGCCGTGTCGTTATCGTGAGTTCCGACGTATACGACGCTGTTTTCGCAGACGTTTTTCGGAAGATAGGGATTGTTAGGATTTCCGTCGTAGGCAAACAGCAAAACTTTCATTCCCGGATACCCTGTTTCGGATAAAAGATTTCTTACCCCGTCGTCTATCGTTCCTAAATCTTCGGCTATAAGCCGATTTTTGAACGGTTTAAGTATTTCCCGCCCGAATGACGGCAGCCATTCGCCCTCTTTTGCGCTCTTGCCGTAAGGAATCGCCCAAAATCTATCAAGCCCTCGGAAGTGGTCGATGCGAAGAAGGTCGTATCTCTTTAAAGCAAAGCGAATGCGGTTTTTCCACCAGGCAAAATCGGTTTTTGACATTTCGGCGTAGTCGTAGACGGGGTTGCCCCAAAGTTGACCGTCTTGCGAAAAATAGTCGGGCGGAACTCCGGCTACTTTTTCGGGCGAAAGGTCGTCGTTTAAACAAAATTGTTTTGGATTTGCCCAAACGTCGGCGCTGTCTGCGGAAACGTATAAGGGAAGATCTCCCATAAGTTTTACGCCTCTTTCGTTGGCGTATTTTTTAAGCTTTAAAAATTGCTTTTCGAGAACGAATTGAATAAAGACGTAGAAAAGATAGTTCTCTTCGTGTTCGGACTTAAAAGCGTCTATCGCCTTTTTATTCCTCGCCTTTATTTTCTCAGGAAAAGAAGATAAACTGCCGTATACGTCCTTTAATGAAGAGAAAAGGGCGTAATCGTCGAAAGTTTTTTTGTTTACGACTGAAAGAAATTCGTCTGAAAAATCAAAACGAGCGAACGACTTTCTTAAAAGTTTATACCTTGTTTTATAGAGTTTTCCGTAATTGATTTTGCCTTTTTCGCTTTTCTCTTTTTCGAGTTCTGCTGTTGTCAGAAGCCCTTGATTTTTCAAATCGTCGAGATCGCAGAAATAGGGATTAAAGGAGCGGTCGTAAGTGGTTTGGTAAGGACTGTCGCCGAAAGTCGTCTGACCGATAGGAAGGATCTGCCATACCGAATGTTTGGATTTTGCGAGAAAATCCACGAAAGCGTATGATTCGGCGCCGAAAGTTCCTATTCCGTATTTACCGGGGAGGGAAAATACGGGCATTAAAATACCGCAACTTCTTTTCATAAGTAACTCCTGAGCGGAAAATTTTTCCGTTATTTTATGGTTTCTATAACGTCCGCCGCCCGCAATATCTTTTGACGCTCGGGGAAGGACGAAATTCTGAAAAACCCTTCGCCGCCCTCTCCGAAAGTATTGCAGGGCGTTACGATTATTCCGTATTTTTCCATAGCGAAATCGCAAAACTCTTCCGAGGTAAATCCGTCGGGAGTTTTCGCAAAGACGTAGGGCGAAGAACAACTATTATTATACCACAAATTTTTCTTTTTCAAAGCGATTTTTATTATTTCCGCATTATTTTTATAATATTTTATTCTGGTTGCGACTTCTCTTTGTCCTTCGTCGGAAAAATAGGCCTCCGCTCCTTTTTGACTTATGACGCTTACTCCGTTCGATCTGAACGAAAGTCTTCTTTTCCAAAGGCGATTGTAGTCGCCGAGAGTTTTCGGAATTACCGAATAACCGCATCTTACTCCCGTAAATCCGAATCCCTTTGAAAAAGAGCGTATTTCCATAGCGCAGTATTTTGCGTTTTTTATCTCGTATATGCTTTTAGGCTCGTTTTCTTCTGAAAAATCGCAATATGCTCCGTCGAAAAGTATGACCGCTTTGACAGAAATGGCGTAATTTATCCATTCGGAGAGAACTTTTGCGCTTAAAACCGCTCCTGTCGGATTATTCGGCGAACAAAGATATATCACGTCGTAAACCTTGCCGAAAGGGGGACGGGGGATAAAGTCGTCTTCTTTTAAACAGGGAAGAAAAGTAACTTTGTTGCCGGCAAAGACCGACGCTTCGGTATAGACGGGGTAAGAGGGCGTCGGAATAAGCACCGAAATTCCTTTTCCGAAAAGTTCGAGAAGGTCGCCTATATCCGACTTTGCTCCGTCGGATATAAATATTTCGTCCTCTCCGATATTGGCGTTTCCGTAACTTTCGCTTATTTTTTTCCGTAATGATAAAAGCCCTTCCGAAGGCGGATAACCCGTGAAAGTTTTTTTATCGCCGAGAGATTTGGCGGCTTTTACCATTTCTTCCACGGCATTTTTAAATAACGGAAGGGAAAGGTCTCCTACTCCGAGGTCAATTATCTCTTTGCCGAGACTTTTCATCTCTTCCGCCTTTTTTTTAAGCCTTGCGAAAACGTAATCTTTTTTAAAAAGAGAAAAAGCGTCGTTATATTTCATATTCGCCCGTAAACACCTCCGTTGTTTCTCCTCTTAAAAAGGCTTCGCCGTCGGATATTTTTACTTGCAGAGTTCCGCCCGGCATAAAGACGTTAATAAATTGATTTTCTTTCGCTCTTTTAGACAAGACGGCTGCGAAAACGCAAGCGACGGCTCCGCTTCCGCAAGCGAGAGTTTTTCCGCTCCCCCTTTCAAAGACTTCCGCCTTTATTCCGCTCTGAGTTACGCTTGCGCATTCGACGTTTACTCCGTCGGGGAAAATCCCCGTCGCTTCTATATGTTTAACTGCGACGCTAAGCGGAAGTCCGTTGAAAAAAACGACGTGTTCGTTTCCCGTATTGACCGTGAAAACGTCTCTCTCATTTACAAAGAGTTCGGTTTTTTTAAGCGCCGAGCAAATTTCTTCGGATAGTCGGCAAAAATACGGCTTGCCCATTTTTGCCGTTGCCATTGAAGTCAGATTTGTTACGTCTTCTAAAACGACGGGGGATAATCCCGATTTTGTAAAGACGTTTATTCTGTCGCCGGTAAATCCCATGTATTTTTTGGCGAAAAAAGCCGAACATCTGACTCCGTTTCCGCACGTTTTTCCTTCCGAGCCGTCGGCGTTGAAAATACGCATGGTAATTCCGCCCGAACGCTTTTTAAGGCAAATAATTCCGTCGGACCCTATTCCTTTCCGTCTGTCCGAGATTTTTACGGCAAGAGCAGGGAGATCTTCTTTTTTGAGATTTCCCTGCTCGAAATAAACGTAATCGTTTCCGCACGAATGTAATTTTACGAACTTCATATTTTTCCTCGCTGTATTATTATATGAGGAAAATAAGTAAAAGGCTATCTTTTCTTTATTTTAGAAGAAAGGATAAATACGCCTATTAAAATTTCCCATACGACCATGGGATATACGGTAAATCGTTCGGCTATTCCGGAAAATCTTTTTAAGGGGGTAAGTTCGCAGACGACGGTCAAAATTCCCGAAACAAGACCTATGACGCCGAGAAATCTGCCGAGCGAAGATAAATTTTCAAAACCTTCCGGTTTAAATTGTCCGCTCGTAAAGATTATTAAAAGGTTACCGCAAATAAAACTTAAAGTCGCTCCGACGTAATGTAGATATAATATCGGCGAGGACGGACCGTCGGCGTGAAAAATACCGACCGTAAGAGTGCCGAGCGCCGCAAGAAATGCGAGAAATAAAGCGAACGCCGCCTTTTTACGAGAGGGGAAGCCGTTTTTATACAACACCGAGAAAAAAAGTAGATTGCTTCCGAAAAAAGATATTCCGCTAATAATTAGCGCCGTATTCATAACGTTATAAGCGGGAGAAAAGAGGTTGTTTTCATTTATTGGTATGCCGAGTTCGCTTATCGTATGCGCAAAATACGCCGTTTGAGGGGAGGCGCAGTTCACTACGGCGAACAACTCCGAAAAAAGATAATAAATTCCGATAGTTATAAACGCAATGCCGAAAAATATGGGAAATTTGCCGAGTCCGATGATTTTTTTCATAATCGGTATTTTGCTCTTTTTAAGACAAAATATACGGCAAAAGAGAGAGAAAAGGGCGTTCGGCTTTAAAAGCCGAACGCCCGAAACGATTGTTTAAATTGTCAAACGTTATATATAGCGAAGAAGAAATAACGCTCTCGACGTTTTTGCCGCTTAAAGACTGAGCCAAAGTTTTTACGGCTGTTTTATATGCGAGTATCTCGTCGTGGAAGTCGATAAAAGCCCAATCGGTATTTTGCTCCTCGCCGTTGTTTTGGCGCGAAGAAAGTATCGTTGTAAAAGTGAAAATAACGAGAATAAAAGAAGTTATTTTTTTATAAAATACCCTTTTAAATAATTGCCGATAAAAAACGGGATAAGCAAACGCATTGCTTATCCCGAGCGCGTCATATTTTGTTTCCGATACGGAAAGCGAAAAATTTTTTAAAATTGTTATAAACGTAAACGATGGGCGCGGCGCATATAAATGTAACTGCCGAGCCGAGAAGTTCAAACGGAAGATCGCTTAACGCATATTGCGAAAAAGGAATTTTCCAGATAAGACAAGTCGCAACGACGGAAACCCAAAAATAAAGAAGTTCTCCGAGGCTTGCCGTTAAAGACAAAGTGATAACCCCTCTTCTTTTTTTCTTTGCGAATATGAGTTTATATATTGCGTAAACGGAAAAATAGCCGATAAACACCGTCAATAACCACCACCTTACGTTATATATGTCGTAAGGGAACCAAGCGATACACGAAAGTTCGTATATTACCGAGTAAACGGCGATAAGCACGAAATTTTGAGAAAAAGTCATCGTTGCTGCGGCTATGGCGAGAAGGGGGAAAACGACGTTTTCGTATGGGATAGCCAAAACGAATTGATCTATCGTCATAAGACCGAGAAATACGAAAACGAGGGCCCAACCGTAAAATTTCCCGTTGGAATTATAATTGTTTTGACAATTTAAAAAGTTTTTTTTCATTTATAACCAACCTCTGTAAACTATCGTCAGGACTTTAAGGTCGTCTAAAGATCCGAAAATACCGTCGTCGCCGGCAAGTTTTTCGTAATTTGCCGTCTTTGCGTATTTTCCGTCTCTCGAAATATACGCGGTCCTTAGGTCGAACGTTTTTCCGTCCGCTAAACGACATTCGTTAAAGTAATAATAATTTCCGCTTAAGTAAAAAGTCAGACTGTCTTTTTTGCCTATAAAAAATTCGGTTATCGATTCGTATACCGTGTTCCCGAAATAGGGGACGGTCCACGACTTTATCAACTTTCCGTTTTCGTCGGAATGGCTGAAACCGTCGTTTTCTTCACGATAGGAAGCGTCAGACCTTTCTTTTAAATCAAGTTGAAAAAACAGTTGATTTCCCTCTCCGTCGACGATATAAGTCGGCGAAAGCGAACGCTCGTCTTGTCCCGTTGCGGCTTTGATTATTTCAGAGTCGCAAGCCGTGGCGGAAAGGACGGCAAAAATAACGAGAATTGCAAATAATTGCTTTATAGGCTTATTTATCAAGAGAAATCACCGCAATATCGGTTTTGTAAACGCCGAGAGGAGAAGGATTTTTTACGCCTTCGACGAAAGCCGAATAGGAAATCGCTACGGCCATATCGTTAAAGTTGGTTATCTTGTATTCTCCTTCGACTGTTATTTTGTCGAGCCAAAGCGCTAAAACGTCTTTCGTTTCTCCCCCTTCGGTCTTATAGGCGCGGACGTTTAAACCATGCGCAAGCGCCGTCAAAATCGCAAATTGAGGATCGTAAGTGTTCCATTCTCCGATAGATACGTCGTAGTAGTCGTAAAGTTCGTCGAGCGTTACGAGTTTTTCTATCGAGGGAGACCAATCGTCGTATGCAAGTTCCGCCTTGGGATAAAAGCCTTGCATGGTTTTTTCGTATTTCACGCTGTAAGCGTCGGAATCCGTATAAAGAGTTGCGGCGAGAGGTCTTCCCGAAAATCCGTTCCAGTTGGGCTGTTCTGCGGAAACGGTGAAAGCCTCTCCGTCTTTTGCATAGTAGGAAAGCATTTTAATGTCGGAAACGGGAGTTACGTCGTCGTAACCTATATTATATGCGGTCATGGGGAGAACGTTCCAGAACTGGAAGCCCCAAGCCGTTCCGATATAAGCGGAAGGATCTTCCGCAACGGACGAGTCGAGTTTTGCGAGATAGTCTTTGATAACGGGTAAGTATTTATCGTATTTGGTAAACGCGTCGTTTAAACTTTGTTTATATTGATTATATACGATAGAAAAAGTAAAGAGGTAATCGAGCGTCGATTGCCAACGGATATAACCCCAATCGTTCTTTTCTCCGAGAATAGGGTCCTTGTCGAAAAGAGTGTCGTCGATAGCGTTATCGTCGTCTAAAAGTCTGCGTATATAGTCGAGAACGGTTTCAAAACTCTCTTTGGCTTCGTTGCCGAAATGCTTTCCTTTAACGTATCTGAGATAGGATAGGGGAAGTCTTGCTTGAGTAGAGTTGGCATTTAAAACCATCCGGTTAAAGTCGTCCGATTTTAAGAAATCGCCGACTGCGATATTGAGAGAATGAGCGACTTTTTCTTCTTCCGATCTGCTTTCTTTGACTAATATTCCGCAAGATGAAAGGAGCAGTGAAGCAAAAATCAGCAAAGTTGAAAGAATTGAGATTATAATTTTTTTCATTTTTTTCTCCTTTCTCGGTAGATTTCCGAGAGAAAATAGAATAACACTTATTGTATTTAATGTCAAGCGTTATCGGACGGTTTGCTGTCCCCGAATAACAGTTTTATAGCCTGATATATGTTTTTTACGGGGATAATTTCAGCCTTCGACTTGAATTTTTCCAGCGATTTCATATTTTGAGCCGGGACAAAAAACTTTTTAAATCCGAGTTTTATACTTTCTCCGACTCTTTTCTCCGCCTGCGTAACTCCTCTTATTTCTCCCGTAAGTCCTATTTCGCCGAAAGCGCAGACGTTTCCCGCTATCGGGACGTTTCTGAACGAACTCGAAAGAGCGAGGGCAATAGCAAGATCGGCGGAAGGCTCGGAAATTTTTATTCCGCCCATAGCGGTTATGTAAACGTCTAACGAATAAAAGGGCATATAGGCTCGTTTTTCGAGAATTGCGAGCAGTAAATTCGCCCTGTTGTAGTCTATTCCGAGAGGCATTCTTCTCGGCATTCCGAAAACCGTTTTCGAAAGAAGCGTCTGAATTTCCACGGGCATACAGCGATTGCCCGAAAGGGAGGGCGTAACGAGACTTCCCGCCTCCGCTCCTCTTTCTTCGGAAGTGAAAATTCCGTTATAGTCTTTTACGCCGAAAACTCCGTTTTCTTTCATTTCGAAAACGCCCACTTCCTGCGCAGAACCGAATCTGTTCTTTACAGCCCTTAAAAGTTTATAATTGTCTTGCGGCTGACCTTCGAAGTATAAAACGGTGTCCATAATGTGTTCGAGGACCTTCGGACCTGCGATAGCCCCTTCCTTCGTAACGTGTCCGACGATAAATACGGTAGTTTTATTCGACTTTGCGAATCTCATAAGTCGGGAGGCGCATTCCTTTACTTGCCCGACGCTTCCCGCGGAGGAATTCATTTCCTCCAAATATACCGCTTGGATCGAGTCGACGATAAGAAAATCGTAGTTCTTCGCCTCTGCGATTATTTCTCCGAGTTCCGTTTCGTTCATAAGCATAAGGTCGTCGCCCTTGACGTCTAATCTGTTGCAGCGCATTTTTACTTGAGCGCAACTTTCTTCCGCCGAGGCGTATAAAACTTTATACTTCTGAGCAAGAGAACACGCGACTTGCGTCATTATAGTCGATTTACCTATTCCCGGATCTCCGCCAATCAGAACGAGAGAGGAAGGAACGATACCTCCGCCCAAAACCCCGTCGAGTTCGGGAATTCCCGAGTTTATCCTCGTGAGTTTTTCGTGAGAAACTTCGGATAGTCTTACGGGAGGGTTTTTTATCAATTTTCTCGTAACCGTTTCGGGAATGGGTTGATCTATCTCTTCTATAATTGTATTGAACTTTCCGCAAGTCGGGCATTTGCCAAGCCAACCGGGGCTTGTTGCTCCGCATTCTGCGCAAACGTATTTTGTCGATGTTTTGATTTTAACCATATTATGATATTTCCGTCTGTTTAATTTAATTTTTCGGTCAAAACGTAAGATTGAACGGCGATTCCCTCTTCTCTTCCGACAGTTCCGATTCCCTCGAGGGTGGTGCAACTAAGCCCGACGCTTGAAATCGGCAAATCCAAAAGAGATGATAGATTTTGCTTTATCTTTTCCATATACGGCGATAACTTCGGTTTTTGCGCCATTATCACCGCAGTGACGTTTTTGGGCTTATAGCCCGATTTTTTTATAAGTTCCAACGTTTCTTTCAAAAGTAGGGCGCTTGAAATGCCGGAATATTTTTCGTCCGTGTCGGGGAAATAATAGCCTATATCTCTGAGTGAAGCGGAAGACAGAAGGGCGTCCATTATAGCGTGCAATAACACGTCGGCGTCGCTGTGACCTAAAAGTCCTTTGTCGTGAGGTATTTCTATTCCTCCCAAAATGAGTTTTCTTCCCTTTTCGAGTTTGTGAAGGTCGAAGCCTGTGCCGGCAAAAAGGTTGCCGACGGAAAAGTCCTCGGCGTAAGTGAGTTTTTTATTGGTCGTTTCTCCCTTTACGAGTTTACACGGGGCGACGTATTTCGCAAATAAACCCGATTCGTCGGTAAAGACTTCGTCTTTTTTTGCATTGTCAAACGCTTTTTTCAAAAGTGTCGCGTCGAATGCCTGAGGGGTTTGAACGAAATATTTTCCCTCTCTGTAAGAGGCTGTTATATTTTGTCCGTCCTCGGCGTCGCATATCGTGTCAGTGGCAGGTATCGCCGCTATTCCCGAGCCGAATTTTTCAGCCGAGAGGACGCATCTTTTTATCAAATCTTCGGAAACGAAAGGTCTCGCTCCGTCGTGAATTACGACGACGTTTCCCGTAGCCTTCTTTAGCCCCGATAAAACCGAATCGGAACGACTGCCTTTACCTTCCGCAAAAACGCAATCCGCATTTAGTTTTAAGCAGATCTCACGGAATTTCGATTCATCTTCTTTCGAGCATACGACGACAAATTCGTCGACGACTCCCGAACTTATGAATGCGGACAGACATTTTTCAAAAGGGGTTACGCCGTCGAGGGGTTTTAAAAGTTTGTTGAAACCGAAACCTGCGCGGAGTCCTTTTCCTCCGCAAACGATGATAGCCGTAATCATTATAATATAGTATATAAGGACGAAGCCTCTTCTTTTTTTACCGTTTCCTTGACGAGTTCGACTCGGAACTTCATACTTCCTTCACCGAACGCAATTTCGATTATATCTCCCGCTTTTACTTCGCGGGACGGCTTGACTTCTTTGCCGTTTAAAAACACTTTTCCCGCCGAACATGCTTCGTTTGCCGTCGAGCGGCGTTTTAAAACTCGCGAAACCTTTAAAAATTTGTCGATTCTCACCTTTTTATCCTCATTTTTTTAATAAAATTCAATAAAATTCAAAAAACCTTTTAAAAACGGTTGACTTATTGATTGAAAAACCTTATAATTATATAATGCTATAATTTCCAATACTGTCGCTTTGTGCCCTTTTGAGGGGTAAATCCCCCCGAAACGGAAACGCAAAAATGCGGCGTGATTTGTTGTTATTATACACCTAATCGGAAATTAAATCAAGATTTTACGCAAAAAAATATTCAAGGAGTGCATTTTAATGACGCGCAATTTACCGTTAGTAAAATTCGGCAACGTCGAAAGAAGGACGTTCTCCAAGACGAGGGCAGTTCAACCTATGCCTTATCTTATCGAGATTCAACGCGATTCTTACGACGCCTTTATCGAAGAGGGTATCAGCGAGGTTTTTGAGGATTTTTCCCCGATCACGGATTATTCCGACCGTTTTGAACTTTATTTCCTCGACCACAACCTTTCGGACAAGTCAAAATACAGCGAAAAAGAGTGTAGGGATCGCGACGCGACCTACGCCGTTCCGCTTAAAGTAAAAGTAAGGCTTGTAAACAAGGTTACGGACGAGATAATCGATCAGGACGTGTTTATGGGCGAACTTCCCAAAATGACCGACAACGGCTCGTTTATTATAAACGGGGCGGAGAGAGTCATCGTTTCCCAACTCGTCCGTTCGCCGGGTGTTTACAACGATTTCGCGTATGGAAAGACGGGAAGGAAGATATTCAATACGACCGTTATACCCAATAGAGGCGCATGGCTCGAATTCGAACAGGATTCCGACGGCGTTTTGTGGGTAAAAGTAGACAGAACCCGTAAACTTACGGCTACCGTTCTTTTAAGAGCGCTCGGATTCGGATCCGACGAACAACTTCTCGAATTGTTCGACGGGGATCCGATGATAAAGACGACTATGGAAAAAGACGTCGCCAAGACCGTAGGCGAGGGCTTGTTCGAGTTATACAGAAGGCTTCGTCCGGGCGAAGTTCCTACCGAAGAAGCGGTGAATCTTCACGTCAAAAATCTTTTCTTCGATCCGAGAAGATACGATTGCGCAAGAGTAGGTCGTTATAAGTATAATAAACGTCTTAATATGGGCGTTCGTCTTCCCGGCTGCGTTGCTTACGAAGATATCGTAAACGAGGACGGAGAGTTGCTCGTAAAAGCAGGCGAAGTTATATCAATAGAAACCGCTAAACTTATACAAAACAGCGGCATAAACGAAGTATACGTCAAGACCGAAAACGGAAAGCATAAGATAATCGCGAACAACGCAGTCGATTTCGAAGCCGTAACGGGAGTTTCTCCCCGTCCGTTCGGTCTTATCGGAACTATACATTATCCCGACTTCAAGTTCGCCAAAGCGCTTGCCGCCGAAGTCGAGGGCAGTTCGGTCGAAGCGGTCGCCGACGCTCACGTCGACGATATAAACGCGCTTTTCTATTTCGAAGAGCCGACTACCGAAGATTTAAGGCCGGAAGAAATCAAAAACGCCGAAAAGAGAAAGGAAACGAGAAGAAGATTCGTGTTCGCTTGTAAAGCTTTCTTCGATATTCTTAATTCCGGCAACGTTCCCGCAAAACTCGATTCCGAGCAGAAGAAGAACGTCAAACCTCTTATCGACAAACTTAACCATAAACATATTACCGTAGACGACGTCGTCGCAACCGTTTCTTTAAATATCGACCTTAATTACGATATCGGAACCTGCGACAATATCGACCACCTCGGCAATCGTCGCGTTCGTTCCGTCGGAGAACTTTTGCAGAACCAATTCAGAATAGGTATCGCAAGGCTTGAAAGAGTAATAAAGGAAAGAATGTCCACGCAAGACCCCAAAGATATTTCTCCGCAAGGGCTTATCAACGTTCGTCCCGTATCAAGCGCTATAAAGGAATTCTTCGGATCTTCCCAACTTTCTCAATTTATGGATCAGACCAACCCCATAGCCGAACTTACGCACAAGAGAAAGTTGTCGGCGTTAGGACCGGGCGGTCTTAACCGAGACAGAGCGACTTTCGAGGTCAGAGACGTTCACTATACTCACTACGGAAGAATGTGCCCGATAGAAACGCCCGAAGGAGCGAATATCGGTCTTATAACCTCGCTTTCCGCTTACGCAAAGGTAAACGAATACGGATTTATCGAGTCGGCATACAGAAGAGTTGAAAACGGACACGTTACGGATATAGTAGATTATCTTACGGCTGACGAAGAAGATAAACATATCGTCGCTCAGGCAAACGAACCTCTCGACGAAAACGACAATTTCATCAACGAGCGTGTATCTTGCAGAAGAAGGGACGAAATAACCGAACTTCCCAAGGAAATGATAGATTATATGGACGTCGCTCCCAACCAACTCGTTTCGGTTGCGACGGCGCTTATACCCTTCCTTGAAAACTGCGACACGAACAGAGCGCTCATGGGCTCGAACATGCAACGTCAGGCAGTTCCGCTTCTTAAACCCGAATCACCCATCGTCGGAACGGGAATAGAAGCGACTATCGCGCACGATTCGGGCGTTATGATACTCGCAAAAGAAGGAGGCGTCGTAAAATCGGCTTCGGCGGACAGAATAGTCGTTACTGAAAACGACGGCACCACAGGCGGAACGGACAGAGTTTATACTTTAAAGAAATTCGAAAGATCCAACCAAGGCACCTGCCTTAATCAAAAGCCCATCGTAAAGGCGGGCGATATAGTCAAGAAAGACGCGATTCTTGCCGACGGTCCCGCAACTTGCGACGGCGAACTTGCGCTCGGAAGAAACATTCTCATCGGCTTTATGACATGGGAAGGTTATAACTACGAAGACGCTATACTTCTTTCCGAAAAACTCGTTCAGAACGACGTGTTTACTTCTATCCATATAGAGGAACACGAAATAGAATGCCGCGAAACCAAACTCGGCGAAGAAGAGATAACGAGAGATATACCCAACGTCGGAGACGACGCTCTTAAAGACCTCGACGCAGACGGTATTATAAGAGTTGGCGCAGAAGTAACGAGCGGAGATATTCTCGTCGGTAAAGTAACTCCTAAGGGAGAAACCGAACTCACGCCCGAAGAAAGGCTTTTAAGGGCTATTTTCGGAGAAAAAGCGAGAGAAGTCAGAGATACTTCCCTTCGCGTTCCTCACGGAGAGGGCGGTATAGTAGTAGACGTTAAAATATTCACGAGGGAAAACAAGGACGAACTTTCGCCCGGAGTAAATAAACTCGTAAGAGTATATATAGCGCAAAAGAGAAAGATTTCCGTCGGAGATAAGATGGCGGGACGTTACGGAAACAAGGGCGTTATTTCGAGAATACTTCCCGAAGCGGATATGCCTTTCCTTGCGGACGGAACTCCCCTTCAAATAGTTCTTAACCCCCTCGGCGTTCCTTCGCGAATGAACATAGGTCAAGTTCTCGAAGTTCACCTTTCTCTCGTATGTAAACAACTCGGCTGGAAGATAGCGACGCCGGTATTCGACGGAGCGTCTGAAAGCGATATTAAAGAACTACTCGAAGAAAATCATTTCGTAAACCCATACGGCGAAGTAGACGGAAAGATCCAACTTTACGACGGCAGAACGGGCGAACCGTTTGAAAACCGCGTAACCGTAGGTTATATGTATATGATAAAACTTCACCACCTCGTCGACGATAAGATCCACGCCCGTTCGGTCGGACCTTACTCGCTCGTTACTCAACAGCCCCTCGGCGGTAAAGCGCAGTTCGGCGGTCAGAGATTCGGTGAAATGGAAGTGTGGGCGCTCGAAGCTTACGGCGCTTCCCATATCTTGCAAGAAATACTTACCGTCAAGTCCGACGATATAGTAGGAAGAGTCAAGACCTACGAATCTATCGTAAAGGGAAGCAACCTTTCCGAACCGGGAATTCCCGAATCGTTCAAAGTCTTGCTTAAAGAATTGCAAAGTCTTGCGCTCGATATGAAGGTCCTTACCGAGAACGACGAAGAAATCGACCTCAAAGAACTTACCGAAGAAGTCGACGAATATTCGGTCAACAACCGCGAGAAGGAAAACTACGAGGACGTAGACCTTCGTTTCGACAAGGAAGAACAGGCGGAGCCCGAAGGAGAAGAGGAAGGCTCGTTGTTCGACGATTACGACGAAGAGACGTTCGATACCGACGAAGAGTTCAAATCGGGAGATTTGTTCGATGATTTCGACGATCTTGAAGACTGGGACGACAACGGCGGCGACGAGGAATAATCAGCGGGAGGAGAAAAATGTTTGAACTTAACAATTTCAATGCGATCCAGATAGGCTTGGCGTCCCCCGAAAAAATAAGGGAATGGTCAAACGGCGAGGTAACTCGTCCCGAAACCATAAATTACAGGACGCAGAAACCCGAACGCGACGGATTATATTGCGAGAGAATTTTCGGACCTACGAAGGACTGGGAATGTCATTGCGGAAAGTATAAGAGAATAAGATATAAAGGCGTTATCTGCGAAAAGTGCGGAGTAGAAGTTACGAGAGCGAAAGTAAGGCGCGACCGTATGGGACACATCGAACTCGCCGCCCCCGTTTCTCATATATGGTATTTTAAGGGAGTTCCTTCCCGTATCGGACTTATGATCGATATGGGACCGAAACAACTCGAACAGGTTATTTACTTCGCCTGTTACGTCGTTTTGGATCCCGGCAATACCGATTTACAATATAAACAAGTCATAAACGACAGAGAATATCGCGACGCTTGCGACAAATTCGGCGAAAAATCTTTTAAAGTCGGAATGGGCGCCGAGGCGATAAAAGAACTTCTCATGGCGATAGACCTCGAAAAAGAAAGCGAGGAACTTAAAAAGATAGTTCTTGAAAACCCCGACAGTCAAAAGAGCGTCAAGGCGATAAAGAGGCTTGACCTTATCGAGGCGTTCAGAAAGAACGACACTCGTCCCGAATGGATGATTTTGGACGTTATTCCCGTAATTCCGCCCGATCTTCGTCCAATGCTTCAACTCGACGGCGGAAGATTTGCAACCAGCGACCTTAACGACCTTTACAGAAGGGTTATTATGAGAAATAACCGTCTGAAAAAACTTATGTCGCTCGGAGCGCCCGAGATAATAATCAGAAACGAGAAGAGAATGTTGCAAGAGGCGGTAGACGCTCTTATCGACAACGGCAGACGCGGAAAAGCCGTTTCCGGCGCGGGCAACCGCGACCTTAAATCGCTTTCGGCAATGCTTCGCGGTAAGCAAGGCCGTTTCCGTCAGAATCTTCTCGGAAAGCGTGTCGACTATTCCGGCCGTTCGGTTATAGTAGTCGGACCCGAACTCAAACTCTATCAATGCGGACTTCCCAAAGAAATGGCTATCGAACTTTTCAAGCCTTTCGTAATGAAGAAACTCGTTGAACAGAATATTTGTCACAACATAAAGAGCGCCAAGAGAACGGTAGAGAGAATGAAACCCTGCGTATGGGATATTCTCGAAGACGTCATCAAAGACCACCCCGTCCTTTTAAACCGCGCGCCCACTCTTCACAGATTGTCTATTCAGGCGTTCGAGCCTGTCTTGATAGAAGGTAGAGCGATAAAACTTCACCCCCTCGTCTGCACGGCGTTCAACGCCGACTTCGACGGCGACCAAATGGCTGTCCACGTTCCTCTTTCAATAGAGGCGCAGGCAGAAGCGAGATTTTTGATGCTCGCTTCCAACAACATTCTTAAACTTTCGGACGGAAAGCCGGTAATGTCGCCCTCGCAGGATATGGTCCTCGGTTGTTATTATCTTACGATAACGAGAAGAGAAGAGGGTAAATATTACGACGAAAGGAACACCGAATATGTTCCCGTTACTCTTGAAAACGGCGACGTTGTGTTCGAAGACGAGAAGAAGATAAGATTTATCCCCTCCGAAATCGAGAAGGGCGAAAGATTTGTTCTCGTCAGCGAAGATAAAGACAAGATATATTCCAAGGGCGTAAGGGAAAGCAAAGAAGTTATTATCCGTTGTAAACTTACGAAAGAGGGCGAAAGCGAAGGCGTATACGCCGAACTTTATCAACCCGACGTATATTCCTCGACGGATGAAGCGGTAATGGCTTATCAGACCAAACAACTTTGGTGTCAGGACGAAATATACGTCAGAAGAACGGTAACTCTTCCCGACGGAAGAAATCACACGGGAATAATCAAGACGACTGCGGGAAGAATAATCTTCAACCAAGGTATTCCGCAAGATATTTCGGGCGCAAAATTCACTGTCAGAAATCAAGAAGACCCCGACAGTTATCTTCAATTCGTTATTAACTTCCTCGTAGGCAAGAGCCAACTCAAAAAGATAGTAGACGCTTGCTTTAAGGCGAAAGGCTCCGTATGCGCGGCGGAAACGCTCGACTATATCAAGTCTTTGGGTTATAAATATTCTACGATTGCGGCTATTACTACTTCCGTATTCGATATGCAGGTTCCTGCAGGCAAGAAAGAGATCATCGACAATGCCGGGAAACAGGTTATCAGCGTAGAGAAGAAATACAAGAGAGGTATTTTGACCGACGAAGAGAGATATAAGACGGTAGTTGACATCTGGACGAAAGCGACGGCGGACGTTTCCAACGTATTGCAACTTACTCTCCGTAAGTTCAATCCTATATGGATGATGGCGGACTCGGGCGCCCGTGGTTCTATCGACCAGATAAAACAACTTGCCGGAATGCGTGGTCTTATGACCAACCCCAACGGTAAAATTATTGAAATCCCCGTTCGTTCATGCTTCCGTGAAGGACTTTCGGTTCTCGAATACTTCATTTCGTCGCACGGCGGACGTAAAGGTCTTGCCGATACGGCGTTAAAGACGGCGGACTCCGGATATCTTACGAGAAGACTTGTCGACGTTTCGCATAACGTTATAATCCGCGAAGAAGATTGCGGCGAGAACAAGGGAATGGAAATCGAGGCGATAAAGGGACCGAAAGGCGAAATTATCGAAAGTCTCGAAGACAGAATAAACGGAAGATTTTCTCCGATAGATATACTAAATCCCAAGACGGGAGAAATAATAGTTCCCGCCAACCAGATGATAACCGAGGATAAAGCCAAAGAAATTTGCTCGCTCGGCATTGAAAAAGTAACAATTAGAAGCACGTTTACCTGTAAATCAAAATACGGCGTATGCGCTAAATGTTACGGCAAGAACATGAGTAATTCTCTCCCCGTTCAGTTGGGTGAAGCGGTCGGTATTATCGCCGCGCAGTCCATAGGCGAACCGGGAACTCAGCTTACGATGAGAACCTTCCATACGGGCGGTATTGCTTCTGCGGGAGATATAACTCAAGGTTTGCCGAGAGTTGAAGAGTTGTTCGAGGCGAGAAAGCCCAAGGGCGAAGCGGTAGTGTGCGAGACTTCCGGCGTCGTTGACGTTCAGGAAAAAGACGGTATACGTCACGTTTATGTCAGATCGGAAGAAAACGGAACGACCTCTACCAAAGACTATGCGATTCCTTTCTCCGCAGACTTGAAAGTCAAGACGGGAGATTACGTCGATCCGGGAACGGTTTTGACGGGCGGTTCTGTAAATCCGCAGACGATTTTAAAGACGAGAGGATTTAAAGCCGTTCAAGATTATATTTTAAGAGAAGTTCAGTCGGTCTACCGTAGTCAAGGCGTTGATATTAACGATAAACACGTTGAAATTATCGTAAATCAGATGCTCCGTAAGGTAAGAGTTTTGTCGAGCGGAGACACCAACTTCCTTCCCGGCGATTGCGTGGATATGCTTACTTTCGACGAAGAGAACGGTAGAGTTTTGGAAAATGGCGGAGCGCCCGCTCACGCAAAGAGAGTTCTTCTCGGAATTACCAAAGCCGCTCTTGCAACCGAATCTTTCCTTTCGGCTGCATCCTTCCAGGAAACGTCAAAAGTTCTTACGGACGCGGCGATCCACAACAAGAAAGATCCGCTTATGGGACTTAAAGAAAACGTCATCATCGGTAAACTTATACCTGCCGGAACAGGCGTAAGAGAGTATAAGAACCTTACTCCGCAGTTCAGTTCGTCTCCGATAAATTCATATCAGGACGAAGAAGATACCGTTGCGGCAGAATAAAAAACAAGACGTAAAAAAATACGCTTCGGAAGTTGTTCGTTTTCGAAAACTTTCGGGGCGTATAATTTTAAAAAGACAAAAAGATTAATCTGAAAGGAGATAATATGAAAATAGCGATTTTATTTCCTTCCATTGTCCTCTTACCGAAGAGACTCGTCATTTGTTCGGCGAAGAAGCGATAAAGAAAGCTAAAAAAGGCGTGGTCGTAGTAAACACTTCGAGGGGAGCGCTGATTGACGCCGAAGCCCTTTTAAGCAGAAAAGCAATATAGGGGCATATTTTAAGCAATTTAAGACTATTGAAACGTCTTAAATTCGGTGTTATAATTATAGTGTAATATTTATTAAAAGGAATTAAAGAGAGAAAAGTCGGAGCGGCGTGTCTCGACGTTTACGAGGAAGAAGGGGATATATTTTTCCGTGATTTTTCGGGCCATATAATAAGCGACGACGTTATAGCGCGACTTATTTCGATGCCTAATGTTTTAGTAACTTCTCATCAAGCGTTTTTGACGGAGGAAGCGCTGAAAAACATTGCCGAAACCACGATTAAAAATATTAAAGACGTAGAAGAAAAAGGTTTTTCCGAAAACGAGTTGTGTTATAATTGCGGAAAGGTGGAACACTGTAAAAAAGAAAGGCAAAAGAAGTGTTTTTAATTAAAAATTTTTCGGCGGTTAAAACCTTGCTTTTTAACCGCATTTGTCTTATAATTGTTTTGCAATAAAAAAGGGAGAAAAAAAATGAGTTTTTTACGGTGTAACCCTTCCGTATGCGTTGTCGGCGAGGATTACGAAATAGTTATAAACACCTCTTGTAACGGTATATGCCTTTTAAGGGTTGGCGACGATATTTTTTACGAATCGAAAGGCGGCGTGCTTCTTTCTCAAAAATCTGTTTTTAAGATAAGGATTCCGCAGTCTATTCTCGACGAAGTCAAGGAATACGAGATCGTTTTTAAAGAATTGGTGGAAAAGAAGAGTTATTTTTCGGAATTTAAAGCGCCTCAGTCGCAAAAATATTCTTTCCGCCCGATAACAAAAACTCAGAATATAAACATTTACCATATTGCGGACGTTCATTATAATTTCGATTTGGGAGAAAAACTCGTCGGATTTTTTAAAGACGGCGTCGATTTGTTCGTCGTAAACGGAGATATCGGCGAAGTCAATACCGACGAGGATTTTTTTAAAGTTTCAGAGTTCGTCGGCAATATAAGTAAAGGCGAAATACCCGTCTTGTTCGTTCGTGGGAATCACGACACGAGAGGAAAACTTGCCGAAAAGTTTACCGACTTTTTCGCAGCCGACGGCGACGACACTTATTTTTATTTTAAAGTCGGCAAAATCGAGGGTGTGGTTTTGGATTGTTGCGAAGATAAACCGGACACTCATCTCGAATACGACAATTCGCCCGACACGCCGGATATTTATAGGGGAATAAACAAGTTCCACGAGTATAGATTAAAGCAGGCGAACTTTCTGAAAAATTTGAAATTTAAAAGCAAAGACTCTATAAAAATAGCCGTTTGCCACGTTTGCCCGGCAATGACGACAACTCATCTCGGAGATGTTTTCGACATCGAAAGAGAAGTGTATGCCGAATGGGTATCTCAACTTGAAAGATTGGACGTAAAAATAATGTTGTGCGGTCATATACATAAAGCGTTTATACTTCAAAAAGACGACCAAAGAAACACTCTTCCGCACGAATTTCCCGTCGTTGTCGGATCGGCTTGTTTCTTCGACAAAAACGAATTTTGGGGCGCCGCTATAATTTTAAATGCAGAAAAAGCGGAAGTTTATTTTACGGACACGCAAGAAAACGTTTGTGAGGAATATACCTTATCTTTCTGATAAATCATCAGGCTGACGAAAAAAGGAAGGGTTATGGAAGATAGTTATTTTAAAGAGAAAAAGTCAAGACAATATTTATTATTGATAGTTTGTTGGCTCGTTTATTCGTTCGCGCAACTCGGAAGGTATAGTTATAACGCCAATACTACGCTTATAATGGATAAATTCGCCGTAGACCATACTGCGGCAGGATTGCCCGCCACCTTGTTCTTTTTCGCTTACGGTATAGGGCAGATAGTCGTAGGAATAGTATGTTCGAAATATAACAGACAAATCGTCGTTTCTTTGGCTCTCTGCATTTCTGCGGTTATAAATTTAATTATATTTTTTGGAATAGATTTTATCTACGTCAAATATTTATGGCTCTTAAACGGTTTTGCTCAGGCAAATCTTTGGCCGGTAGTTCTTCTCGTCCTTCGCGAAAATATTCTTGCGGAAAAAATGCCGCTTGCGGCGATAATTATGAGCACGGCTTCGACGGGCGGAAGATTCGTCGCAACCGGCGTGTGCGCCGTTTTTGCGATAGACACTTCTATTTTTACCTATTCCTTTCTGGCGGCGGCAATTGCTCTATTTTTAATGGCGGTAATTTGGTTTGTTACGGCGAAAAATGCGAAAAAACCCGAAATTAAACTTTTCCATAAAAAAGAAAAAACGACACAGACAAAAAAACCGATCGACGGAAAAACGATTTTCTTACTTTTGCTGTTTGCGGAATTTTCGCTTGCCAGTTACGCCGTAACGGGAGGTTTGCAACAATGGGTTCCTGCAATTCTTAAAGAGAATTTTGCTCTTCCCGATTGGTTCGCGATCTTTATGTCGGTAATGTTGCCTCTGTTTATGATGGCGGCTTCCTTCATAGCCTCCTTCTTATTTAAAAGAATTAAAGACTACGTCGTTGTTTCGCTGATAATGTTTGTGATAGGGCTTTGCCTTATCGGGCTTACGCTCAGATTGCTCGACGTCCATTGGTTGCCTATAATAATTACACTTACGCTTGCTTGCCTTGCAATGTCGATAGTTTCCCACTTAACGTCTGTTCACGTTCCGCTGATGTTCGAAGGCAAGATAAACGCAGGGTTTTTAGCCGGACTATTAAACGGTTGTTGTTATCTCGGCACCGCGTTAAGCACATACGGGCTCGGCTCTATCGTAGACGTAAGCGGTTGGGTAGGCGCATTTGTTTTTCTCATGGCGATTACCGGTATTTCTCTCGTAGTTTCAATTATATATTTAATTATACATAAAGCGAGAATGACAAAAGAATAAAAAAGATACGAAAAAATTACACGCCGAGGAAGAAAAATTTCTTCCTCGGCGTGTTTTGTGTTATCAAAATTTATTTTCTTTTTTTCAAGTCGCTTACAATCAATTTCAGATGGCTTATTTCCTCTGTTGTTAAACCGCTGACGTCAATAGTCTCGGTTCTCGATAACCCAAGCAGATAGTCGCATGACACATTAAAATATGTGGCAATTTTAACGAGCATTTCTATTGACGGAAGGATATTATCGTTTTCCCAATTTGAAACGCATTGCTTGCTTACGTTCAAATCTTTAGCCATTTGGACTTGACTTACGTTAAAAGATTTTCTTAAACTTCTGATTGTTTCGTTTAACATTGTTAACCTCTTTTAAAAGCGGATATAAACCATTGTTCCATTTTTCAAATACCATTATACAAATATAATTGACAAAATAAAAATACTATGGTATAGTAATAATTGACTTAATAAAAAGGAGAAAGTAAAAATGAAAAAGTCAAGCAAGATAAAAACCTTAACGGTTTTATTTGCCGTCGCCATCTTGTCGCTTACCTTTTTTGCATCGTGCAATGCAAGCGACGTACAAAAACTTATAGATAATAATATTTCTAATGTAACTCCGACCAAACTCGACACACCGACAAATATCGAACTTGGTTCGGATGACATATTGCGCTGGAATAATACAGAGAATGCGTCGTCTTATGTTGTAAATATTGACGAGGTGAATTACTCTACGTCTGTTCCGTCGTTGAATCTTGCTAAAACGTTGAAAGAAAACGGTGAATATGAAGCGTATATTAAAGCATTATCGGATAGAAGCGGGTATGTTGATAGCGAATTTTCTGCACCGTATAAGTTTACGTTTAACGGAATAAAATTAATTGAGGATGGAAATAAAACCTCAGGAATGTTCGGTTTGTTTGACGATCTATATACGAAAGAAGCATATATTGGATACGGCTATGATGTAATAGGTTCGTCTTATGTAAATTCCGACGAGGTTAAGATGAATTATCGTATATTCGATCAAGACAAATTAAAGTCAAAACAACTTGTGATGATAAACGATCACGATAGCGTAGATTATTATATTTCGGGAGATTCTTTGTCGTCATATCAAGCATCGGTCGAAGCAAAGTTAAATTCGAAAGTAAATGTCGGCAAAGTTTTTGCTATGAGCATAAAAGGGAAATTTAAGTCGACGACAAAAACGACCGCAAGCGCATTGTTTTACGAATACAGCCACACAACTAAAGCCTATCAACTTATTTTGCAATGTGATTTTGAAGATTATAAAGATATGTTAACATCGGCATTCAAAAGAGATCTGATGACTTTAGATATTGGTACGCTCTTTACTCGATACGGCACGCACGTTATAACAAGCGTGGTAATGGGTGGAAGATTCGATCTTGATTATACAATGTTAAGCGATTCACTCATAGACACCATGAGTCTATCCGCAAGTTTAGATACGACGTTCAAGGCGTGGGGGGTAAATACTTCTATTGATGTAAGTGCGAGCGTTGAGCAAATAGCAAAAGAAGACAACACGACTGTTAGTTCCGAATCTCGTTGTTATGGCGGAGATTATATTCAGATGAATAACGAAAAGGCAATTATTAAGAATTACCAAGCATGGCTTTCAACAATAGAAAACAAGCCGGCGCTAGTTGGTATAAGAGATATAAATTCGCTTGTTCCGATATGGGAACTTTTGGGTGATAGCGCAGAAGAAAGAGCAAGAAAAGAAGAATTATATAATGCGTTTGAAAAATATGGAGAAGAGTCTTATAATTCGCTACTTGAATATTATGATATAACGCCCGTAACGGCTCCGACGAGTTTAGAGATTTATTTGACTGATAAATCGGGTAAAAAAATCGATCATGAAAACATATCTGCAGGGGAGAGGGTTTATTTAAAAACAGAAGTAGAACCCGAAATAGCGGTATATACTAAAAAAATAAGTTTTGATAAGGAAAATTATGTTGAATACAATTCACCGGATAATTCGATAAAAATATCTGAAGATACGCCCGATGATACAATAATAAATTTAACCGTAGATATAGGGCACGGCTTAAAGAAAATTATTTCAATGACCGTTTATAAATATTATAATATAACGTTTAATACAAATGGCGGAAGCGAAATCGAGGCAATAACCAAAATAAGGAGCGGACAAAGGGTAGACGAGCCTGAAAAGCCGACGAAGCCTGATAAATATAAGTTTGCGTATTGGTATTATGTGAATGAAGAAAATGACGAAGTGAAATTTTCTTTTTCTGAAAGAATACATAGCGATATGGTTATATTTGTCGCTTGGGAAGAAATATATCCAAAAGTAACCTATGTACACAATATAGA
The DNA here is from genome assembly GCA_902797945.1 of uncultured Eubacteriales bacterium. Taxonomy (GTDB): domain Bacteria; phylum Bacillota; class Clostridia; order Christensenellales; family Borkfalkiaceae; genus UBA10281. The sequence goes on from CADBUU010000078.1 coordinate 23,543, forward strand.
CGATTATGAAGGAGATACCGAAGAAAAAGTAGAATACGGAAAAACGCTTGCTCTTCCCGAACTCACTCAATACGGATACAAATTCGTCGGTTATTATACGGATAAAGAAATGTTGATACCGTTCGATAGGAAAAGCGAGATAAAGTCTGATATAAGCGTTTACGTTAAATGGGAAAAAGAAGAATATACCGTAACTTTTGAGCCGAACGGCGGAAGCGTGGTAGAACCGCAAAAAGTAAAATATAAGGATAAAGCGATAAAAGCGACGACCACAAAAGAAGGTTCAGACTTTGGGAATTGGTATAAAGATATAGATTTAGGTCAGGTGTTCGATTTCAATAATGAGATCATAACCAAAGATATAACCCTTTATGCAAAATGGACCGTAAACGGCGTAAGCGTGAATTTTGACACTTGCGGAGGAAATGCATTAGACGGGCAAACAATTGACTACGGAAGTTCACTCGGAGAAAATCTATTCACTCCAAAAAGAACAGGATATACATTTAAAGGCTGGTTTAAAGAAAAAGAATATATAAACGAAGTATATAAGACGACTATTATAACAGCCAAATGCACTTTATATGCGCAATGGGAAGCGAATAGTTATACTGTAAAATTCGATTCGAACGGCGGAGTCGGAAGTATGAGCGATGAAAAATTCACTTATGACAAAGCGAAGGCTTTGACCGAGAACTCTTATACCAAGAAGGGGTATAAATTCATAGGTTGGTTAAGCGAGGACGGGCAAACCGTTTTTGCTGACGAGCAAAAAGTAATTAATCTTGTCGAAACCGGGGAAGTAATTTTAACGGCAAAATGGGAAGCGAATATGTATACCGTAAAATTTAACGGTAACGGCGGAGATGGGAGTATGAGCGATGAAAAATTCACTTATGACGAAGCGGGGGCTTTGACCGAGAACTCTTATACCAAGAAGGGGTATAAATTCATAGGTTGGTTAAGCGAGGACGGGCAAACTGTTTATGCTGACAAGCAAATAATAAGAAATCTTGCCGAAGCCGGGGATGTAATTTTAACGGCAAAATGGGAAGCGGATGAATATGTAATTTATTTAGATAAAAACAGCCCTAACCTTGTCAATAACCGCGGTGTGATAATAGAAAAAGAAGAAAAAAACATAAGATACGGTGAAGAAATAAATTTAAATACAGAAGAATATACTCCCGAATGTGATTATTATGTTTTTAAAGGTTGGGGATTAAGCCCTGACAGCGAAGAAACCTTAACTGATAATTTTCCTTATGAATATGCAAAAGATATCACTCTTTACGCTATTTGGGAACAAGTTTATGACGGAGTGTATATTGTAGACGTTGAAGGACTTAAAGGGATCAATAATGACTTAAGCGCTTCCTATTATTTGATTGATGATATTGATATGGAAGGTTCAAAATGGGCGCCTTTGGGAACGTTTTCGGGCAAGTTTGATGGACTTAACCATTCAATTTATAATTATTATATTATCGATTCAGATTATAAAACCGGAAACGCTTACTGTTATGGATTATTTTCTCTTTTGTCCTCTGCGGGAACGATTGAAAATTTGCAAATAGGTAAAGAAGGTTATACGACTTACATAAAAGTCGGAGAGGAAAATAATTCTCTTTGGAATGTTCTTTGCAATGTAGGAATGATTACAGGATCTTGTAACGGAGTAATAAGTTCTTGTAAAATCGTAAACTGCTCAATACATACTTACGTTAGAATGCAAGACGAACAATATTCCGGTTGGGAATTATATAGTAATGTCGGCGGAATCTGCGGAGTTTTAAGGTTCGGGGTCGTAAAGGGTTGTTCTATAAGTTCGCGGTGTGATTTTTATAGTTCTACCTGGTCCCGTTATAACCATATTAAAAACACGGCGCGTACGGGGGGAATTGTCGGCTATGCCTGCGACTGCGAAATCAGCGATTGTTTAGTAGAAAATTCTCTAATGAATTCTAATGCTGTAACAGGGGACGTTGAATGGAATTCTTTGAATAGAACAGGAGCGCCAAATTCCAGAACAGGCGGTATAGCAGGAACCATAAGAAAGGAAAACCAAACTCCTACTATTGTAAGATGTATTGTAAAAAACACAAACAATATTGACGTTTATCATAAACAAGGAAATGGAACGAGTGAAAATGGTCAAGGGTTAAGAGGTTTAATAGCCGCTGAAACAGACTGCACTCCTAATAATTTAATAGGGGTAGGTACGATTCTTTCCGCAAGCGGAACAAATTCATCGTTCCCGATCTCCGTTATTTCTTCCGATTCCTTTGAAGCGCTCATAAATCAAGACGAGTCGTTTAATAATGGATATTGGTATTCTGATAGCGAAGGGAAGATAGCGCTTCGTTTTAATAAGGAAAATTAAAAAGTTAGTCTTAATTTATTATACTAAAAACCAAGTGGCAACCCTTGGTTTTTAGTTTTTGTCCGTCAATTTGACACAAAACTTATCTTGTGTTATACTATGTAAAAAAACAAGAGGTAGATTTTGTCAAAAAAACCTTTAATTTCCGCATGCGTTTTTGCCGGGTTTAGTCTGATATGCGTCTTTTTTATGAATATAACCCTGCTTTTCCCTTTTAATAAATGGATAGGAGTAAGCGTAGGGCTTTCATTAGTCGTCTTGAACGCTATATTTTCGTTTTTGGTTTTCAGATTTAAAAAATCAAAGCGTGAAATCGGTAAAAAACAGGCGTTTGCCATTATTTTGATAAACGCCATTGGATGCGGAATAGGTATAAGCAGTTTATACGTTTATTTCGGTTGGGCGCCGACTGTGGCGGAGAGTTTTGTGGGCATAGTTCCCCTTATCGGAGCGTTTTTCTTATACGTCTTATTGTCGGAAGTTAAATTGTTTCGGAAACACTCGATAATTTCGCTTTCTGTATATTGCGCCGTTATAATCGTCGGGCTTGTTTTGGGATGCATATTTCTTTCGCAAAGTGTTTTTTCATTGTCAATAGCGTTATCGTTGGTCTTTATAGGATTTATGATAACTTGCGTATTAAGAGAGGAAAGCGAAGGGGAGTATATTCGTCATCTCGTTATTTTTTCTTTCTTTATAGTTTTTGTTGTTCTTTTAATCGTTTTGATTATAATTTCGGAAGGGGACGGGATAGACGGCGTCGACGCAATACCCGACGGAAATAAAAACAAAAAGCGTAAGCATTAAACTTAAACAATAAAAGCGGACCGATGAAAAACATCGGTCCGCTTTGCAATATATAAAGAATTATACCATTTTGGGTTCTTCTTCGGGCTTTACAATTCCTTGTTTTTTATTTCGGTAATCTTCGATTGCCGCCTTGATTGCTTCTTCCGCAAGGACGGAGCAGTGTATTTTTTGCGGTGGAAGCCCTTCGAGTTCTTCGACGACTTTTTTGTTTGTAAGTTGAAGAGCTTCGTCAACGGTCATACCGATAACCATTTGAGTTGCGGTAGAACTCGTAGCGATAGCGGCGGCGCAACCGAAAGTTTTAAACTTGGCGTCGGTAATGACGTCGTTATCTATTTTTAAAGTTATTTGCATTATATCTCCGCACGAAGCGTTGCCGACTTTACCTAAACCGTCGTAATTTTCAACTTCGCCTACGTTTTTGGGGTTTCTGAAAGCCTCTAATACTTTTTCGTTATACATTTTTTACTTCTCCTTTAAGGTCAAACAGCGGCGACATCGCGCGGAGCCTGTTGACGATTTCTTTTAATTTTTCTACGGTATAATCTACTTCTTCGACCGTATTTTCCTTTCCGAAAGTAAATCTTATCGAGCCGTGAGCGATTTCTTCGGGAACGCCTATCGCAAGTAAAACGTGAGAGGGTTCGAGCGAGCCTGACGAACAAGCGGAGCCGGAAGAAACGGCGATACCGGCAAGATCGAGACTGAATAAAATCGATTCTCCCTCAATAAACTCAAATGAAAAATCGGCATTGTTCGGAAGTCGTTTGTTTCCGTCTTTAGGCCCGTTGAGTTTGACGTAAGGTATTTCCTCGGTTACGCGTTTTATAAATCTGTCTCTTAAAGACGCAACGTATTCGGAATCTTCCTTCATGGTTGACTTGGTAAGTTTAAGCGCTTCCGCAAATCCGACTACGCCCGGAACGTTGGTCGTTCCGCCTCTTCTCGTCCTTTCCTGATGACCGCCTGAGATTATTCTGTTTATCGAAACGCCCGTTCTTATATAGAGGGCGCCCATTCCTTTCGGTCCGTTGAATTTATGCGCCGAAAAACTCATTAAATCTACGCCGAGGTCGTTGACGTTTACGGGGATTGCTCCCATCGCCTGAACTGCGTCGGTAAAGCATAAAGCGGAATGAGCGTGCGCGATTTCGGCAATTTCCTTTATCGGCTCGATTGTTCCGATTTCGTTATTTGCAAGCATACAACCGACTAAAATCGTGTCCGGGCGAATGGAGTTTTCAAGTTCTTTAAGATCGACGAAGCCCTCGCTGTCAACGCCGAGATAGGTAAATTCAAAACCTTCTTTTTCGAGTTCTTTTGCCGTTGAAATCATTGCGGCGTGTTCGATTTTTGAAATAATAACGTGTTTGCCCTTATTTTTAAGCGCATGACATACGCCTCTTAACGCCCAGTTATCGCTTTCTGTTCCGCCCGAAGTAAAATAGACCTCGTTGGGTTTTGCGCCTATAAGCGCAGCGATAGTGTCTCTCGCTTCGTCGACAGCTTTCTGAGCGTCTCTTCCAAAACTGTGTTGGCTGTTCGCATTGCCGTAAATAGTCGTAAAATACGGCGTCATCTTCTGTAAAACTCTTTCGTCGAGACAGGTGGTCGCGGCGTGATCAAGATATATTTGTTTCATAACAACTCCCGTTAGTTTATATTTCCTTGCGCAACGTCTTGAAGTGTGATATTGTCGAGAATGTCGTTCATTCCGTCGAACAGTTTTTTCCAAAGTTTATTCGACGGACAGCAGCAATCGTTTTTAGATACGCAACCTATAAATTCGAGATTGTCCTCTTCGAGAGCCCGAACGATTTCTCCCATTTTAATCTCTTCTGCGGGCCGTGCGAGCGTATAACCGCCGTTTGCCCCTCTCGTCGCCTTTACAACGCCGATATTCAGAAGGATTTTTAAAACTTTTTCAAGATATTTACGCGAAACGTTGGTTCGTCTTTCGAGTTCTCTCGCCGATAAACTTTCGCCATTTATTGCGAGCGAACTGCAAATCTGAACGCCGTAATGCGTTTTAGAGGAAATTTTCATATTGTTACCGTTAATTCCTACCTGTTTGGTAGGATTTCGAGAATATTATAATGCCAATTATGATTTTTGTCAATTATTTTAAGGCATTTTTTAAAGTAAAGATAAAATTAATTATTGACTTTAAAAAAATCCTTAAACCGATATATTATATTATAAGGAAAGATGACGACGCATTAATAGGGGTAAAGGCAAAAACTAAATCTTGTATTTATTAGAAAGCCTAAAACACTATATTTAGAGCGGGAAAAGAAGGACTGAAAATTTTTTTAAAAAAGGTCAAAAAAGGTCGAAAAAACAGTTGACTAAAAAGGAATAAAGTGGTAATATAAACGCACGCCTTAAGGAGAGG
>CADBUU010000079.1 GCA_902797945.1 uncultured Eubacteriales bacterium
GAACGCAAAGAAGATATTGATATTAGCAAACGGCGCGAACAAGGCGAAAGCGGTCTACGGGTTAGTAAAAGGCGAAGTAACCGAAAAACTTCCGGCGAGCGTATTGCAACTTCACCCCGATTGCACTCTCGTTGTGGACGAAGAAGCCGCCGCTTTAATAAAGTGAGGAGAAAATGAAAGGTTTTAAAAACGTAAAGGCGTATATAAAAAACGTCGGAGTGATTACGACGAATATCGGAATTGAAAACGGCAGGATCGTATACGTCGGAGAGAAGGGCGACGATATAGAAAATATTGCCGAAGTAAACGGCGTTTTGTTGCCGGGATTTATAGATGAACATATTCACGGAGCGGGCGGCGCGGACGCTATGGACGCAACCCCCGATGCTTTGCAGACTATTTCCGAATATCTTGCGAAAGAGGGAACGGTAGGCTTTTTAGCAACCACTATGACGCAGAGCAAGGAAAATATATTAAAGGCGGTCAAAAACGTCGGCGACGTAATGAAAAAAGGAGAATACAAAGGGGCTGAAGTTCTCGGAGTTCATCTCGAAGGCCCGTTCATTTCTCCCAAACACGTCGGAGCGCAACCGCCCGAATACGTTGCCGAACCCGATCCCGAAATTTTCGAAGAATACAGACAGGCTTCGGGAGATAATATAAGAATAGTATCGCTTGCGCCCGAACAAAACGGCGGTTACAAACTAATCGAAAGGCTTAAAAGTATAGGAGTCGTTGCATCTATCGGACACACGAGCGCAAAATATGCGGACGTGGTAAAAGCGGTTGAAGCGGGAGCGACGAACGTTACGCACACATATAACGCCCAGACGGGACTTCATCACAGAGAGGCGGGCGTCGTAGGAGCGGCAATGCTTTTGGACGAACTCAACTGCGAAATGATTTGCGATACGATTCACGTCAGCGTTCCTGCAATAAAACTCGTAATAAAGAACAAGCCTAAGGATAAATATACTCTTATAACCGACGCTATGAGGGCGAAAGGAATGCCGGACGGCGTTTCCGAACTCGGAGGACAGACGGTTTACGTTAAAAACGGCGAAGCGAGACTTGCAGACGGCACGTTGGCGGGAAGCGTTTTAAAAATGAACGACGCCATAAAAAATCTCGTTACGAAAGTAGGCGTTCCGTTTACGGAAGCGGTCGACTTCGCAAGTTATAACCCGGCGAAAAATATCGGTAAGCTGTCCGATTTCGGAAGCATTGCGTTAGGGAAAAAAGCATGTTTTACCGTTTTGGACGAAAATTACGACGTAAGGCTTACCGTGGTCAACGGAAAAGTCGTATATAAAAAATAAATAACAAATGATAAAAATGGCGCTTTCCGTTTAGGAAGGCGTCCTTTGACTTGAAAAACTTCTCCGAAAAGAGAAGTTTTTTTTGCGAAAAAAATATAAAGTCGTCAACGGGATTTTAAAACTTCTCAACCGACGAATACGCTTTATAAAAAATTTCTTGGCGGTCCGCAAAAAATATGAGACAGATAATAGGAGGCTTATAAATGAAACTCGGAAATTATTATCCGACGGAATTTACCGAAGAGTTTTACGACTACGCTTTTAAAGCGGGGAATAAAATCATCAATTTTAAAAAAAGAGACCTTCTTTATTCGGAGAAGGTCTTGTATTTTATATACAACCCATATAAAACGATTGAAAAAAAGAGGAAAGTGTGTTATAATACAAGCGAGAAAAATCGCTTGCGAAGTTTTTCGAGCGCCGAATTACATCATCGACAGATGATATAATACAAGCGAAAAAAATGACTTGCGAAGTTTTTCGGACACTTTATTAAAAACAACCATAAAAATTTCGTTTAAAATAAGCATTTTTATTTATGTTAAATTAAATCGCTAAAAATTTCGGAGATAAAATGAAACTGTTCGGAGATAAAATTTCAAAGGACGACGCAACGAGATTGAGCGCAATAACTCTCGCTTTCGTGGGGGATGCGGTGGAGCATCTTTACGTCAGGGCAAATCTCGCAAAGAATAAAAGAGATTTTGAAACCCGATCTTTCAGTCCGATCGCAAACAGCGTGGTGTGTGCCGAAGCCCAGGCGGATCTTGCGAAGAAATTTCTTCCTTTTTTTACCGAAGAGGAAAATTACATTTTTAAAAGGGCAAAAAATGCGAGAAAGAGGGTAAAGCCAAAGCACGCGACTTTCGCCGAGTATAACGCCGCTTCGGGTGTTGAAGCGGTGTTCGGATTTCTCTATCTTACGGGAGAATACGAAAGACTCGAATTTTTGCTTTCACAGATAGAAGAATAACTTTTGCGGAGTTAAATATGAAGATAGAAGGAAGAAATTCCGTAAGGGAATTATTAAAGACGAATAAGACGATAGACAAAGTTTTGGTTGCGAACGGAATGCGTTCGGCGGAAGACAAAGCCGTGATCGACGCCGCTAAAAAAAGCGGAGTCAAAGTGCAGTTCGCCGACAAATCCATTTTGGATAAAGAGAGCGAAACACGTAAACATCAAGGATTTATCGCCTACGTTTCGGATTATAAATATGCCGAATTTGAAGATATTCTCTCGTCTTTACGAGATAAAGAGGACGCTTTTTTATTACTTTTAGACGGCGTGGAAGATCCGCATAATCTCGGAAGTATCATAAGGGTTGCGGAATGCGCCGGCGTCGACGGAATAATAATCGGAAAACATCGAAGCGCAAGCGTTACCGAATCGGTTATGAGAATATCCGAGGGGGGAGCAAATCACGTTAAAATCGCAAAAGTTACTAATCTTAATTCGGCGATAGATAAAATAAAGGAAGAAAATATCTGGGTATATGCCCTCGAACTCGGCGGAGAAAATATATATAAAACCAATTTAAAGGGAAGAATATGTATTGTAGTCGGCGGAGAAGATACGGGCGTAAATGCGCTTACTCAAAAAAAGTGCGACGCAAAAATAACTATTCCTATGTTCGGTAAAGTCAATTCTTTAAACGCTTCCGTGGCAACGGGAATAGGCGTTTTCGAGGCTATGAGGCAGAGAAATGTATAGCGATCTTTCCGACTCGCAACTTTGCGACCTTCATAAAAAGGGCGATCAAGAGGCGTTTGGAGAGATATACGCAAGGTATTCAACTCTTGTGAAAAAACTTGCGAGAGGATATTTCTTGCTTGGCGGAGATTCGGACGATTTAGCGCAAGAAGGGCTTTTGGGACTTCTTCGAGCGGCGAATACATACGACGGAAGCAAAAACGCGTCCTTTAAAACTTATGCGACGACGTGTATACTATCGAAACTTAAAACCGCCGTCAGACTTTATGCGAGCAAAAAAAACCAACCTTTGAATTTTGCCGAAGAAGTCTACGGTAAGGAAATCGTTTTCCCCGATCCCGAAGAGGTTTATATCGACCTTGAAAACGGTAAAGAACTCGAAAACAGGATCAAGGAAAAACTTTCGAAAATGGAACTCAATATTTTGAATTATTACTTAAAAGGTATGAATTACGCCGAAATATCGCAAGCGCTCAACGTTTCCACAAAGACCGTGGATAACGCTGTCGTCAGGGCGAAAAAAAAGATTTCGGCTTTATATAGCAGGTAAAAATGGCATTTTTGGCATTATATAGAAGGTTTCGTCCCAACGGGTTTCAAGGCGTTATAGGGCAAGAACACATAATACGCACGCTTACCAATCAAATAATGAAGGAAAGAGTCGGACACGCTTATCTTTTTTGCGGCGCGAGAGGAACGGGTAAGACTTCGGTTGCGAAGATTTTCGCTCGCGCGATAAACTGTCTTTCTCCGATCGCGGGTTCGCCTTGCGGAAGATGCGAGGCGTGCAGGGCATACGCCGACGGGGAGACTCTCGACATCTACGAAATCGACGCCGCATCCAACAATAAAGTAGAAAACATAAGAGATTTAAAAGAAAAGGCGCAGTATAATCCGGTAGGCGTAAAATATAAGGTCTATATAATCGACGAAGTGCATATGCTCACTCAGGAAGCTTTCAACGCTCTTTTAAAGACGCTCGAAGAACCTCCTTCTCACGTCGTTTTTATTTTGGCGACGACAGAACCGCAGAAAATTCCGGCGACAATTCTTTCCCGTTGTATGCGTTTCAATTTCAGATTGTTGTCGACAGAAGAAATATCGAGGCATATTTCCTTTATTTACGACGAGGTCGGAAAGGAATACGAAAAAGAGGCGGTCGACGCTATTGCGAGAGCGGGTAACGGCTCGGTAAGAGACGCTCTTTCCATTGCCGATATTTGTATGTCCTACGGACTCGGCAAACTTACTTACGAAGAAGTTCTCGCCGTTTTAGGAACGTCAGACGAAGAACAGATATTTAATCTCATAGAAAATATTTTTAACGGCGATACGGGCAAAGTCTTGTCGTTTGCGAACGAACTTTACGGCTTCGGTAAAAGCGTCGGGGTAATTTGCAGGGACGTAATAAATCAGATGAGAAACGTCATCGTTGCAAAAACGGCGCAAAACGCTCTTGAAATTTTAAAACTTCCCGAAGAAATTTTTACGAGACTGAAAAAACTCGGAGAAAACGTCGATGAACGGTTGATTTTAAGGACGATAGAGATATTCAGCGAGGCGGAAGCGACGTTAAAGTTCTCGAATATGCCTATGGTAACTTTCGAGATCGCTTGCGTTCGCGCTTGTTCGTTTAACGCCGACGATAAAGTGAAGTATCAGTCTTTGACGTCGAAAATGGAACTCGTAGACGAGATGATTGAAAAACTTTCTTCGATACGTCGGGAAAATGATAATTCTACGTTCGATAGAGCAAAAGAAAATACTCAAAAAATCTCAGAAGAGGTAAACGCCCCGACGGAGAATAAGCCCGAAAAGGCAGTGGAAGTCGATAATTATTCCGGCGACGGTTATCCCGAACCGC
>CADBUU010000080.1 GCA_902797945.1 uncultured Eubacteriales bacterium
ATTGAAAATAAAAGATTCAGCATTTTTCTAAAAAGTAGGTAATTGATGGACGGAATTCGGTCGACGGAATATATCAATTCTTTCTCGTCGACGGTTTTAGCCTTTCGTATCTAAGAGCCTCGGCTATTATTATACTATTTTTAAATTCATTTATCAATCTTTTTGATACAATTAAAGTTTAAAGATAAAAGTAAATCGCTTGCTAAAATAATAAAAGTCTGTTAAAATATATAGGTAAAATATTGTGGAGAATAATGCGATGCCTTTTGAAACTGTATGGTCTAAAAAATTGAATAAAATAAAATGGTTAATGCCCATTTTCTTCGTTTTTTCGCTTTTGCTTCTTGTTATGGGAATAGTTTTAATCATGATAAGAGGTTTCGACGGAATGAGCAAAGAGTTCGCTTTTACAATAGGAGCGGATCTCTTCGGAATGGCAGTCAGCGCAACGTTGATTTTCAGTTGCGTTATGTCGAGTCGAAACAGCGATGGGGCAAGCGGATATACGAGAGTTTTCGTAACTCTGCTCGTGGTAAACGCAAATGCGATGTTTCTCGACGAATGTTGCTGGATAGTTCAAGGGATGCCGGAGTTTTCGACGTGGAATTTAATTATAAACGTCTTTTTTTTCATGAACAGCGCTATGGTAGTTTATATCTTTTGGAGATACGTTACCGACGTTCTCGATTTAGAAGGGACGTTTATGGGCTTTTTAAATAACGTGATGAATTATTTATTGATTCCGGCGCTTATTGCCTGTGTGGTAAATTTTTTCTATCCGTTATACTTCAAAATAGATTATCAGACGGGAGAATATATAAGGTCGTCCGAGACGTGGATATTAAGCCAGATATATCTCGCCGCAGGCGTTATTTCGGCGGTTTTGGCGTTTATTTTTTCCAAGGTCAATCTCAAAACCAAACTCGTCGCCGGCTCATTTGTGTCGATACCTTTACTTAATCAGATTCTTACCAGAGCGTCTTTCGGTATTTCCACGCAATACGCAGCGACTTTGGTTTCCATAGTTTTAATCTACGGAATGTTATTTTCCGATAGGGAAAAGATACTCTCTACCACGGGAAAAGAACTCGCCCTTGCGACGAGGATACAGTCGGATATGCTTCCAAATATTTTCCCGCCATTCCCCGAAAGGACGGAGATAGATATTTACGCTTCTATGAATCCTGCGAAGGAAGTAGGCGGAGATTTTTACGATTTCTTTCTTATCGACGACAATACGCTCGCAATAGTAATAGCCGACGTTTCGGGTAAAGGAATTCCTGCGGCATTATTTATGATGGTTTCAAAAATTCTCGTTCAGAACTACGCAATGATGAACGCTTCGCCCAAATCGGTATTAGAGTCTGTAAACCGTCAGATATGCGAAAATAACCACGCCGATATGTTCGTTACCGTATGGCTTGGAATGCTCGATCTTACAACGGGGGTTCTGACTGCCGCAAACGCAGGACACGAATATCCCGTAATGAAGAAAAAAGGCGGGCAGTTCGAATACGTTATGGATAAACACGGTTTCGTTATCGGCGGTATGAAATCGCTTAAATATTCCGAATATCAACTTAAAATGGAACCGGGATCTAAATTATTCGTATATACCGACGGCGTTTTGGAGGCTACCAATAAATCGAGCGAACTGTTCGGCAAGGATAGGCTTTTGGAAGCTCTCGCAAAAGCGGAAAATGACAATCCCGAAGAGGTTTTAAAGCGCGTCAGAGAGGAAATAGATGTTTTTGTGGGCGACGCTCCGCAATTCGATGATATAACAATGCTTTGCTTACAATATAACGGTAAAGGAGAACAAAGATGAGCAAAGAAATCACTGTAAACGCAACTCTCGACAATCTCGGAAAAGTAACCGAATTCGTAAACGGCGAACTTGAAAAACTCAATTGTCCCTTAAAAGCGCAGATGCAGATCGACGTCGCTATCGACGAACTTTTCGCAAATATCGCCAACTACGCTTATAATCCCGAAGTCGGCGAAGCGACCGTTTCGGTTAGGACCGAAGAAGATCCGCTCGCAGTCGTAATCACCTTTAAGGATAACGGAAAGCCTTACGATCCCCTTTCCAATGCCGAGCCCGATGTAAACGCGTCGGTCGAGGACAGAAAAATAGGCGGACTCGGGATTTTTATCGTCAAAAAAACTATGGACGATATAGTTTACGAATATAAAGACGGACAAAATATATTAAAAATAAAAAAGAATATGTAATTAAAGGAACGCGCAATGGATATTTTTGACAAGGCAATTATTTTCTCTGTAAACGCGCATTCGGGCATGGTCAGAAAGACTAAGACTACGCCGTATATCCTTCATCCGATGGAAGTCGCGACTATCGTCGGAACGATGACGAGCGACAGAGAAGTTCTTGCGGCGGCGATTTTACACGATACGGTAGAAGACACATCCGCAACGGCTGAGGAAATAAAAGAAAAATTCGGAGAGCGCATAGCGACGCTTGTCGCTTCGGAAACCGAGGATAAAAGAATAGAAATGGCGCCCGAAGACAGTTGGGAAATACGAAAAAAAGAATCGCTTGAAGTTCTCCGTAGAAGCGACGATATAAACGTAAAGATACTCTGGATGGGAGATAAACTCGCAAACGTAAGATCTTTTTATCGGGCATGGAGAGAAAAAGGAAACGACCTTTGGTTGGATTTTCATCAAAAAGACGCATCGAAGCAGGCATGGTATTACAGAACCATCGCAGAGTTAACCATTGAACTCGACAACACCGACGCTTGGAAAGAATACAATAATTTAATAAATTTGATTTTTAAAGGAGTAAAATAATATGAACGAAGTTAAGATGAATGTAGAAGGAAAAATCATTACGGTTTTTTTAAGCGGACGTATAGATTCGGCTAACGCTCCGACCGCTGAAAAGGAAATAACCGATTTCCGTTCGAAAAATCCCGCAAATACGATAGTCGTGGATTGCGACAAACTCGAATATATTTCGAGCGCCGGATTGCGTATTATTCTCAGACTGAAAAAAGAAACTCCCGATACTACTCTTATAAATGTTAATCCGGACGTTTACGAGATATTCGATATGACCGGTTTTACCGAAATAATGGATATAAAAAAAGCGTATAGAGTGATTTCTGTCGATGGGTGCGAAGTTATCGGTCAAGGCGCAAACGGTAAAGTTTACCGTATAGATAAAGATACTATCGTAAAAGTTTACTTAAATCCCGACGCCCTTCCCGAAATACACAGAGAAAGAGAACTTGCGAGAACAGCGTTCGTCCTCGGTATTCCTACGGCTATTCCTTACGACGTCGTTCGTATAAGCGACGGGGGTTACGGCTCTGTATTCGAACTGTTGAACGCCAAAAGTTTTGCGAAACTTTTATCGAGCGGTGAAAAGAGTCTCGACGAAATCGCCGAAATGAGCGTTAAACTCTTAAAGACCATACATTCGACGGTAGTAAAGCCGGAAAGTATGCCCGATATGAAAGAAATAGGCGTAAATTGGGTAAAATTCTTAAAGGACTATCTTCCGGAGGACAGTTACGCTAAACTTTATTCTTTCGTTACGGCTATTCCCGAAGACAATCATATGCTTCACGGAGATTATCACGTCAAAAACGTAATGCTCCAAAACGGCGAATGTCTGCTTATCGATATGGATACTCTTTGCCACGGGCATCCGGTATTTGAATTCGCAAGCATATATAACGCCTACGTCGGATACAGCGATCTCGACCACGCTATGACCGAATCTTTCCTCGGGCTTAAAAGAGAGGTTACGGTAGAACTCTGGAATAAAATACTTGCGCTCTATTTTAAAGGCGAAAGCGAAGAAAAAATCGCCGACGTCGCAAATAAGGCTATGGTAATCGGTTACGTTCGTAATATGAGGAGAACGATTCGCAGAAACGGTTTCGATACCGAACAGGGCAGAGCGACCATTGAAAACTGCAAGAACAAAATTATCGATTTGTTATCTAAAATCGACAGCCTTATCTTTTGAAGATTTAATTTTTAGAAATATTTTACGGCAATGAACTTGGGAGAGATATTTTTAGACAGTTTAATAGATTGCGCGAAGATGCTTCCACTCATTTTTCTCACTTATATTATTATCGAGATAATTGAGAGAAAGGCGGACTTTGCAAAACACGGCAAATTTCTCGAAGGGAAATTTGCGCCTCTCCTCGGTTCGCTTGCCGGGGTTTTTCCGCAATGCGGAGTAAGCGTAATGTCGGCGAAACTGCTCGAAAAGGGGCTTATAGGCGCAGGAACGCTTTTAAGCGTCTTTATCGCGACTTCCGACGAGGCTTTTTCCATACTTATCGCAAGCGATAAAAGGATGGATATTCTTCCCCTCATGGGGATAAAAATACTCCTCGCCGTAGTCATAGGTTATGCGGTAAACGCCTTGGTTAAAAAGCGTATAGTTTACGATAAAGGCGATACGTTCGGACACGAAGAGGTGTGCGCCCATTGTCACGACCACGTTCACGCCGAAGGTAAATATTCATGGATATCGAAATATATCCTCATCCCTTTACTACACGCTTTTCAAACCTTTTTATACGTCTTTGTCGTAACGTTCGTGTTCGGAATATTTTTCGGAGAAGAAGGACTTATCGGCGAGGAAAAATTTACGGAGTTTTTATCCGTTTCAAAATATTTCGGACCTTTCGTTTCTTCGCTTATAGGGCTTATACCCAACTGCGCGTCGTCAGCCGTCATAACGTCCGCCTACGTTAACGGAGCGATATCTTTCGGCTCAATGTTTGCGGGGCTCGTCTCCAACGCAGGAGTGGGACTTGCGGTATTATTTAAAAATACGGCGAAAATAAAAAGGAATTTACTTATTTTATTAGCCCTTTATCTTATCGGTTCCGTATCCGGACTTATTATCAATCTTGTTATCTAACGGAATATAATATAAAGGTGAGAAAATGACTGCCGAAGAAAAATTCAATTATCTTACTTGCGGCAACGTAAAAAAACTTATATTGAAATTTGCGGCCCCGACGGTGCTTACGATGCTCGTAACCACCTTTTACAATATGGCAGACGCATTTTTTGTCGGAATGATAAATCCGAGCGCCTCGGGCGCCGTAAGCGTTATATTTTCGTTTATGGCGATTATTCAGGCGTGCGGATTTTTTTTCGGGCACGGCTCGGGTAATTATATTTCGAGAAAACTCGGAGAGGGCAACAGGGAAGAAGCTGAAAAAATGGCGGTTACGGGATTTACGTTATCCCTTCTTTTCGGGGCTTTAATATCAGTCGTCGGACTTATATCTATAGATGGTTTGGCGACGATACTCGGTTCAACGTCGACTATCAAGCCTTATGCGATAGAATATCTCAGGTTTATCCTTATCGGCGCTCCGTATATGACCGCCGCTTTAACTTTGAACAATCAACTTCGTTTTCAAGGTAGCGCAATATACGCTATGATAGGAATGTGTTCGGGTGGAATTATAAACGTCGGTCTCGACGCTTGGTTTATATCCGGACTTCAAATGGGGACGTCGGGAGCCGGACTTGCGACGGCAATAAGCCAACTATGTTCTTTTCTTTTATTGCTTTTGGGAACGCTGAGAGGGGGAAATATAAGGCTTAATTTTAAAAAATTATCGTTGAAAGGCTTTTATTTCGGAGAAATAACGAGGGGAGGGCTTCCCTCTCTCGGAAGGCAAGGAATATCCGCTTTGGCGGTTACTTTTTTAAATCACGCTTGTTCTTTGGTCGTTTCTCCTTCCGACGAACTTATTGCGGCAATGGGGATCGTGGCGAAAGTGACGGGGTTCTTTTCTTCGGCGATAATCGGCTTCGGTCAAGGCTTTCAACCAATTTGCGGATTTAATTACGGGGCAAAAAAATACGATAGGGTTAGGGAAGGATTTTATTTCAGCGTGACGGTAACTACGATTTTTGCGGCATTGTCGGGGCTTTTCGGAACGATTTTCGCCGATAAAATAATTTTTATTTTTACCGATAGTCAAAAAGTCGTAGAATTCGGAAGGTTGGCAATGATTGCGCAATGTTCGGTGTTTTTTCTTACCAGTTTTATAACTATTTTAAATATGCTTTTGCAAAATATCGGAAAAGTCGTCCCGGCGACTTTATTGTCGGTTGCAAGACAGGGACTGTTTTTTATTCCCATACTTGCCGTCTTTTCCGCTCTGTTCGGTGTGACGGGGCTATCTATCGCTCAAGCGTGTTCCGACGTCCTTACGTTTATAATAGCCGTATTTATTCTTATCAAAACTTTATCAAACTCTTTACGAAGAAGATAAAAAATGATATAATAGAAGAAAATTGAATTTTTATTACAAAATAAACTTAAAATCAGCCTATATGGAGGGGTTTATGCAAATAAAAGTCAAAAAACTTTGCGATAGGGCTATTCTTCCGGAATACGGAACGGAAGGAGCGGCGGGAGGCGATCTTCGTTCCGCCGAAGAAAAAGCGATAACCATTAAACCGAAGGAAACCGCCTTAATAGGTACGGGACTTGCCGTCGCAATTCCCGAAGGCTTCGTCGGGTTGGTCTACGCAAGGAGCGGACTTGCCTCGAAAAGAGGTCTTGCCCCGGCGAATAAAGTAGGCGTCATAGACAGCGATTATAGGGGAGAGATAAAAGTCGCGTTATACAATCAAAGCGATTGTGTTCAGACAGTCGAGCCGGGCGAAAGAATCGCTCAACTCGTCGTCGCTCCTTATATAAAAGCGGAGTATTATGAAACCGATGAACTCGAAAAAACCGTCAGAGGAGAGGGCGGTTTCGGCTCAACCGGCAAGAAATAGTCGCTAAAAGGCGAATAAAAAGAAATTTCATTAAAAATATAAATATTTTTAGCGATATTATATTGACAAAAAACGCCTGAATTGTTAAAATATAATAGTATATTCGTAAATTACGATTATTAGGAGTATTCAGATGAAGAGCAAGAAGTTATTGACTTTGATATCGGCGCTTACGGCTGCGACCGTTGCCGTCGGATCATATACTGCCGTCGCGTTTGCGGACGACGAGGGAAACGTTACGCAACCTTCCGTTTCATACGGACTTCGTTACGAAAACGGAACTACCGAGAAAGCCGCCTACGCCAATCCCTTTGATTATATCGTTCAATACGAGGACGGCGAAGAAGTTGCTTTCGACGCGGAAATAAGCGATTTCAGCGTTTGGTCGGGTAACGACGAAGTTCCCGAAACGGCTTATGATTTCAATAAAGAAAATCTTACCGTAGAATATTATATTACCGACGACTTTTCCGAACAGGGAATAGAATACGTCGTGAAGGTTACCGTCGACGGGGAAGTTTACGAGACTAACGTAAACGTTGCGTTGCACGCCCCGGAAAATTCGCTCTATTACGATTTTGACGACGAAAAATTGGAAGCGGCGAAACATGCGGTTGAAGAGGCTACGGACAACCTTGACGGGAAAACTTCCCTTTCGCTTACTTCAACCGAAGTTACCGAAGCCCTTTGGAATCTCGTCAAGTCGGAAGTATTTGCGAGAAAGGACCTTAAAATATCCCTTTACGTCGTTACTCCCGGTTCCGGACTTCCTACGTCCGCGACTTCGACTAATACTATCAGCCTTAGCGCGAGCGGTGAATACAGATTCTGGGTTTTATATCAAGACGCCGAACGCGGCGAATACAACAACAATATGACGACCGACGACCTCGTTTTCCGCAAAGTAGGAGACGATTATGGTTGGTATGACGCTACCGGAAAACTCGTCGTTCCCGTTTTCTCTTTTAATTTCGTTGCCGAGACCGAGCCGAAAGTAACTCCTTCGGGCGGCGGAGAAAGAGGAATACTCAACTATAAATATAACGACGTGACGTTTGCCGTTGAAAACGGAACGGTCGAAAGCATCGAACTTTTCTATCGTGCGAGCGAAACCGACGAATGGGCAAAGGCAACCGAGGACGAGGCAACTTTCGACGCCGAAACCTTTACTTCCTCTTCGATCAACTTTACTCCCGTAAAAAAAGGTGAATTTAAAGTCGTTTGCACCGCAATCGGAACAAAGAACGATACGAGAGTTAAAGGCGAAACTACTGTAAAAGTAAACAGAGAATACGAAGTTGCCGAACTCGTAGATTTAAGAGTTCAACAATTTTTCCAGAATAACTGGCAATCGCTTATATTCCTCGGAATTGCGGTATTGTGTCTTATCGGAATTATCGTTATAGCATTCTATAAGCCTAAGGACGCTACCGCTAAAAAAGAAAAGACGGTAGTCGAAGAAGAAAAGACTACGGAAGCGGAAGAGATAACCGAAACCGAGTCGACGGAAGCAGAAACTACGGAAGAGGTTGCAGAAGCGGATAACGAAACTGCCGAAGAACTTACGGAAGAAGTTACCGAAGCGGATAGCGAGACCGCCGAAGAAACGAATGAAGCGGCTACCGAAGAGACTGCCGAGGTTCAAACCGAAACTACTGCCGAAGAGGCTCCCGTTGAAGAAAAAGCCGAAGAAGTTAAAGAAGAAGCCGAAGGCGAAAAAACCGAATGAGGTTATTGAGGAGTTGTTTTAACGCAACTCCTTTTTTATATAATTATTGTTAACCTTATGACAAAAATCGGTTGACAATAATTTTATAAAAGTATATAATAAAATTATGTTAAAAGATGAAGTATATTTGTTTCTAAATCAAAAAGTCGGCGAATTCGTTTCAGGCGAAGAATTGTCGTTAAATCTTAAAAAGTCGAGAACGGCGATATGGAAAGCCGTAGAGAGTTTAAGAAAAGACGGTTACGAAATAGAAGCCGTTACTAACCGCGGATACAGGCTCTCCGAGAGTTGCGACGCTATAAATAAAGGCGTTATAGAACGACTTATTACGCAAAAAGGCGTTTCGGTAGACGTTTATAAAGAAGTTACTTCTACGCTCGATTTAGGCAGGAATTACGCCGTCGGCGGAGGCGAGGGGATAAAAGTTATCGTGGCGGAAAGTCAGACGGAAGGCAGGGGGAGATTTAAAAGAAAGTTTTATTCTCCTAAGGGCGGACTGTATATGACGATAGTTTTCAGACCGAAGAGGGACGCAAGGACAAATTTATATATTACGGCGGAAGTTGCTGTCGCCGTTTTACGGGCGGTAAAAGAGATATGCAAGACTGAAACACGCATAAAATGGGTTAACGACTTATATAAAGACGGTAAAAAAGTTTGCGGAATACTCACCGAAGCGCAAGTCAATCTCGAAAGCGGAACGACCGATTTCGTCGCTATAGGAATAGGGATAAACGTCGTTAAACCCGAAGGCGGTTTTGCCGACGAAATTAAGGATAAAGCGGGCTATATATCGATAAACGAAGGTCTTGACGTTAAGAACAGGCTCGTTGCGAAAATTGTTTCGGAGTTCTTCGATATATACGAAAGGGAAAAACTTCAAAATATCAGAAAAGAATACGATGATAGCCTTGCGTTCAAAGGAGAAGAGGTAGAGGTCGTATTATCTGACGAAAGTTTCGTCGCGAAAGAGATCGGAATAACCGAAGATTTCGGACTTATAGTCGAGACGGAGAGCGGTAAAAAAAGAATTTTGAATTACGGAGACGTAACTTTAAAAAATAAATAAAAAGGCTTTAATTATGGGCAATATTGACAAAAAAACTTTTTCTGCAAAAAAATTGGCGCTTATCGGACTTTTCGTCGCTCTTATCTGGCTCGGAGCGATAATATCCATTCCTATTCCGCCTGTTCCGTTTACTTTACAGACGCTTTTCGTTTTGATGGCGGGGGCTTTGCTCGGCGGAGTTGAAGGCGCGATATGCGTTGCCGTATATATTTTTATGGGACTTATAGGAATACCCGTATTTTCGGGGTTTTCGTCGGGATTTTCTTACGTTTTAAATCCGAAATTCGGGTTTTTGGTGGGGTTTGTTTTCAGCGCGCTCGTTACCGGTCTTGTTATAGGGAAGAGGAAAGACGCAAGTTATAAACGAATTATAACCGCCGTTTTTACGGGAACGGTAGTAACTTACGTTTTCGGAATAGTATATTTTTTATTTCTTAAAGCGTTTTATCTCGGCGGAGAAATAAATATGTGGAATATATTGCTCTCCTTTTGGATAACGTTTATTCCTACCGATATAGCGAAAGGCGCAATAGTCGTCTTTACCACAAAAAAACTCTCGCCCTTATTATATTGACAAATCGTTTGACAAGTTCGGTTAAAATATATTATACTATTTATGCTTTTTTACGTTAAAAACGGGGAGAAAAACAAATGATAGAAGATAAAGAAACCGACGAATTGAACGAAGAAGTTCCTCTTGAAAATTCCGAAGAGGAAATCGAAGATATTTTAATGGAAGAAGGCAGTCTTGACGGCGACGAAAGCGAAGTAAACGAACTTGCAGAAGAAAAATCCGACGAGGAACAATCGGACGGGCAGGAGGAAACGGACGAAACGACGGAAACTCCCGTAGGTGAAATAACCGAAGGAAGTGAGGAAAATTCCGTCGGAAACACGGAAACAATTTCCGACTCTCTTTCAATGCAGACTGCTACGACCGAAAAGGATACGGAGGAAGTAAAAGAAGACAAACCCGAGGCGTTTAAGTTGACTGCGCCTGAAAATCTCGATGAGATAATGTCGGGGATATGTATGAAGAGGGGCAGAAAACTCATCTATCGTCCGAACGAAGCAATTTTCGAACTTTCGACGACGGTTTTGGGAACGGATAAGAGCAACGAAGAAAAAATAAAGATAAAAAATATTTTAGACGCAGAGATAAAACAAGGCGTGAAACTCGGTTATCTGGATAAGTTCGACGGTTTAAAGACGAGCGAACTTAAAGAGGAATACGAAAACGACGTCGTATACGAATTTGCGGAACAGGAATTCAAGAGAACGGGGCTTTTCTACGACGGCAAAAAGGTAAAGGTCTACGTTTTCGATTGGGATATGAAGGCTTGTCATCACGTCGGCTACGTTTCCGACGAGAGCGCCGAACAACTTATTCCCTACCTTATGGATAAAGAAAAATACAGTTTTGACGTCAGCGGTATTATTACGGGCGGAAAATTCAAAAAATTCATCAAGGACGAGGAAAGCGGTAAGATAACGATCGAAAAGGGCAACGACGGAAAGTTGGGCATAGAACTCGACGTAACCGTATTGAACAGAAAAGATTAAAAAATTATAATAAAACCCGATAAAATTGATATGCGCCCCAAAAGTTAGACACTTTTGGGGCGCATATCATAATACTCCGTTTTAAATTTTAGTTTTAAATAATTAAAAACTCTCTTATTTTTTGAAGATAACATAAAAATCGGTGCCTTTATTTTCGGCGGTGTCGACTTTAAGCGTGATTCCGGTAACTTCTGCGATTTTTTTGACCGTCGCAAGTCCGAGACCGTTTCCCGGCGTGGAACGGGACTTGTCGCCCCTGAAATATTTGTCGAACATTCTTTTTTTCGTATCTTCGTCCATTCCTATTCCGTTGTCGGATACGCATACCGTAGTGTTTTTATCGTTTTCGGTTATCGTTATTTTTATCTTTCCGCCGTCGTGAGAAAACTTGACGGCGTTTTGTATAACATTAAGAAAGAGTTGGCTGACGAGTTCTTCGTTTGATACGACGAAATATTCCGTAAAGTCCGCCTCTAAGTCGATATTTTTCGCTTCCCATTGTTCTTGAAGCATTAAAATTTGTCGGCGAATCTGCTCGGAAAGGTTGTATAATTTAGATTGCACGTCCAGCCTGTCGTTGTCGAGCCTGTCGAGAAGAAGCGTGCCTGCCGTAAGGTCGATGAGCCTGTCGCTCTCGGTCATTATAACGTCGAGGTATTCTTTTTGCTCTTCGGGGGAAAGATTTCCCTTGGATAGAATTTTCGCAAATCCCCTTATCGAAACGATAGGAGTTTTAAGTTCGTGTGAAAAGTCGTTTATAAAATCGTTGTTCGACATTTCCGCTTTTTTAAGGTGTTCGGCAAGTTTTATAAGACTTACCGCAACTTTTTTATATCCGCCGTCGAGGTCGTCGGGAAGTGTAATATCGCATTTGCCCTTGACGAGATTTTCAGCCATTTTAGCGACCGTTTCGGCGTCTTCGTTGCGTTTGGAAACTCTACCCATATAAGTAAAAGTTCCCGCCGCCACAGAGAAAATAAATACGAACAGAATAAACCAAAAGGCGTTTTCCATTTGAAATTTTATCGAGCCGACAAAAGCGCTTATTCCTATTATCAAAAGGAAAAAACCTGCGCACGCAGAACTTGTAAGCACGGCGTGAGCGAGGTCGGAAATTCGGAATTTTTTCTTTTTCCCGTTATTTTCAGCCATTAGTCTTTACCGCCTTATAGCCAAGCCCTCTGACAGATTTTATTTCTACGCCGACTGTTTCGGGTATTTTTTCCCTTATGCGGTTGATGTGGACGTTTAAAGTGTGGTCGTCTTTATCCGACGAGCCCCAAATTTCTTCCATAAGTTCGTTTCTCGTAAATATTTTACCGAGAGAGGATAGCAATTTAAATAGGAGAAGAAATTCTTTTTGCGTAAGTCCGCTGTCTTTGCCGTTTACGGTTGCCGACATCGAAGAATAATCGAGGGTAAGATCGCCGAATGTTATTTTTTGCTCGGAAGCCGCTTTCGCTCTGCGAAGGAGCGCCTTTATGCGCAAAAGCAACTCTTCTTCATCTACGGGTTTGGTCATATAATCGTCCGCTCCTACCATAAATCCGTAATGCTTGTCGGACGGAGATTGTTTAGCCGTTACCATGATTATGGGAATATCGGGATCTTTTTTTCTTATAGATTCGGTGAGACGAAAACCGCTCATATCGGGAAGCATTATATCCGCCAAGACTATATCGGGACGCTTTTCTTCGAGAAGGCGAAGCGCCTCGGTTGAGTTTTCGGCGAGAATAGGCATATATCCCCCGTTTTTTAAAACTACGCTCATAAGTTTTCTCGTTCCGAAATCGTCCTCTACAATCAATACGGAAAACATAATCTTACCTCCATAAAAGACCTTATACATATTTTAACATAAAAAGTCGATTAAATAAAACGATTTTGTATAATTTTCGTGAAATAAATTTTAAACTCGTGAAAAAATGATAAAAAACGCAAAAATCGACTTTATTTATATTTACATTTTTTACGATTATTGTTAAAATACTATCGAGGTGATAATATGCTTGAACTCGTTAATATCCATAAAGAATACAGGACGGAGGACGAAACCGTCGAGGCGCTTAAAGGAATAAGCGTCAAATTCCGTAAGAGCGAATTTGTTTCCGTTCTCGGTCCGTCGGGTTGCGGAAAGACGACTTTACTTAATATCGTGGGCGGGCTCGACAGATATTCGTCGGGCGACCTTATAATAAACGGAAAATCGACGAAAGATTTTTCGGATAAAGATTGGGATACTTACCGCAATCATCAGATAGGTTTCGTATTTCAGAGTTATAATCTCATTCCTCATCAGACAGTGCTTGAAAACGTCGAACTTGCGTTGACTCTCTCCGGAATCGGCGCCGACGAAAGGCGAGAAAGGGCGATAGCCGTTCTCGATAAAGTCGGACTTAAAAACAAATTAAACAGCAGACCTAATCAACTTTCGGGCGGACAGATGCAGAGAGTCGCAATAGCGAGGGCGCTTATAAACGATCCCGAAATTCTCCTCGCCGACGAGCCGACGGGGGCGCTCGATAGTAAAACGAGCGTTCAGATAATGGATCTTTTAAAGGAAATTTCGGGCGAAAGGCTTATCATAATGGTAACGCATAATCCCGAACTTGCCGAAAAATATTCGACGAGGATAATAAGACTTTTGGACGGAGAACTCATTTCGGACGAAAATCCGGTTTCGGAGGCGGAGGCAATAGCCGAAAAGAATATTGCGGGCAACGAAGCGAGGACCAATAAGGGCAAAAAAAAGACGTCGATGTCATTTTGGACCGCCCTTTCGCTTAGTTTTAAAAATATGATGACGAAAAAGGGGAGAACTATTCTCGTCTCTTTCGCCGGAAGTATCGGCATTATAGGTATTGCGCTCATTCTTTCGCTTTCGAGCGGATTTCAGAATTATATAAATAAAATTCAGGAAGATACGCTTTCAGCCTATCCCGTTACAATAAACAAGACTACTACCGATTATTCTGCCGTTTTAAGCGATATGAGCGGAGAACAGGGAGACTTCGAGGAATTCCCCGATACGACTAACGTTACTACGAACGATACTTTTTCTCATCTTCTCGAAACGATGAATTCGACTACGATAGAAAACGACCTCTCGTCTTTTAAAAAATATCTCGAAAACTCAAATTACGACAGAGATAAAATTACCGCAATAGAGTATACCTATAATCTCAATTTCGACGTTTACGGCTTCGACGAAATATATAAAACGGAGAACACCCCGTTAAGGTCCGTAATGGAAATTTATATGAACGCCATTTCCTCTTTCGGCAGCGCTTCGGCGTTGATGGGCGGGTTTATGAATACGGCGGTATGGAGCGAGGCTTTGGATAACGCTAAACTTTTACAGTCGCAATACGACGTTTTAAGCGGGAAATGGGCGAATTTTGATTCTCCCGACGAAGTTATGCTCGTCGTCAGTAAGACTAACCGCATTCCCGATTACGTCCTTCCGAGCCTTGGACTTATGGATCCCAACGAATTGCTGTATCCTATGGTGAACGCCCTTTCTAAACAAAGTCCTGTTTACGCTTCTATTTTTCAAGGCGTAACCGAAGTCCCCGAAGATAAAAAGGCAAAAAGGCAATTCGACGTGTCGTCTCTCGTAGGGAAAGAATTTACGACCGTTACCGTTCCGTATTATTATAGGGAAAACGACGATGGGATTTTTTCTTTGGTAGACGATAAAACTGACGAATATATCCAAGATGTGGTAAAAAACGGCAGAAAGGTCAAAATAGTCGGCGTCCTTCGTTTAAAAGAGGGAATTACGAGCGGAGCGCTTAAAACCAATCTGGTTTACGGCAAAGCCTTAACTCAGGCGCTTATGGCGGATATGGATAACGCTCCCGTCGTAAAAGCGCAACTTGCGGATAAAAATAGAGACGTTTTAACCGGTAAAGAATTTTGGGAAAGCGAAGGTAAGGCGATAAATTACGAAGCGAATCTTATGACTTTCGGCTACGTTACCGAAGAGGACGTCGAGTCCATAAGCATTTATTCTTCGACTTTCGAAGACAAAGATTACGTCGTAAGCCTTATAAACGCATATAACGAAGAAAAAAGCGAAGCCGATCAAATACAGTATACCGACTATATGTCTATACTTATGTCGTCAATAACCGTTATAATAAACGCCGTTTCATATATCTTGATAGGATTTGTTTCCGTTTCTCTCGTCGTTTCTTCCATAATGATAGGAATTATAACTTATATTTCCGTTCTTGAAAGAATAAAGGAAATAGGAATACTTCGCGCTCTCGGCGCTTCGAAAAAAGACGTTTCGAGGGTTTTCAACGCCGAAACGCTCATTATAGGTTTTGCCGCCGGGGTAATAGGCGTGGGAGTTACGATACTTCTGAATATCCCCATTTCGCTTATTATTCAGTCTTTCTCCGGGATTCATAACGTGGCGTCTCTTCCGATAGTAGGAGGAATCGTTTTAGTGGGAATTTCTATGCTCCTTACTTTTATAGCGGGGCTTATTCCTTCGAAGATAGCGAGCAAAAAAGATCCCGTAATTGCGCTTCGGACAGAATAAATTTCAAAAAGAATTGATTTTTATATGATTATGTGGTAAAATAAAATATAGAGAGGGAAAATTTTATGAGAAAATTATTGATGGTTTTACTTTCCGTTGTTATTTCAGTGTGTTTTTGTTTGGCAGGATGCGGCAATAACGACGAGGAAATTGCAGACGGCGAATACACGGTAACTTTTAACTTTGAAAATAAAAAGGTAGGAGAAGTGAAAGTCAAGGACGGTGAAATATACGGTGAGATACCAAAAGTCGAAAAGCCGGGTTATACGGTTACTTTCCCGTTAAATCCTTTGCTTGTAATCAAAGATACCACGGTAAACGCCGTCGTGTCGCCTAAGACTTATAAGATAACCTACGACCTCGGAAACGCCGATAAATACAAGGCGTCGATAGGGGAAACGGAACAGTCGGTGGTTTTCGGCGAAGACTTCGAATACCGAAAGTAGAATCGGACGATTATAATTTTTATTGTTGGAAATTAAACGGCGAAAAGTTCGAAAACGGCAAATGGGAACTGACCGAGGACATTACGCTTACAGCGGCGTATTCGTCGATTTGGACGGGATATTATTGATTTTGTCATACCTTAGGGGAGTTCGCTAAAAAGCGATCTCCCCTTTGTAATATATAGAGCGAAAGAAAAATAAAATATTGATATGAAAGTATTTGCTTGGTTAGGCGTAATTATTTTTGCTCTTTGCTCTCTCATATCTTGTGTTTCAACGCCCGTTTCGTCGGGAATGGAAACGCTTACGGTCGTAATAGACGCCGGACACGGCGGTATCGACGGAGGCGTTTCGGGCGTCAATACGTCGGTCAAAGAAAGCGACTTAAATCTTGAAATATCCAAAAAATTAAAATCATATTTTTTAAGCGGAGGATTTAACGTCGTTATGACGAGGGAAACTTCCGCAGGGCTTTACGGCGGGCTATCAAAGGGGTTTAAAATGAGGGATATGGAAAAGCGAAGGGATATTATAAACGGAGCCAACGCCGACCTTATGATCTCAGTTCATCTCAATTTTTATTCCTCTCCCGAAAGGCGGGGCGCGCAGGTTTTTTTCAGGCAGGATGACCAAAATTCCGAAGAACTCGCAAGGTATATCCAAAAACAACTCAATTTTACGGAAAGAGAGTATTCTCCGCTTATGGGAGATTATTACGTCTTAAATCAAACGAATTGCCTTGCCGTATTATGCGAGTGCGGTTTTTTGTCCAATCCCGACGACGAGAGATTGCTTTTGACCGAAGAATACAGAGATAAAATAGCGTATAGGATATATAAAGGGTGCATTATGTATATGCTCGAAGGGGCGTAAAGCGAGAGGTAAAAATGTATACCGAAAGACAAAGAGAAACCATTGAAAATTTTTCCGACAATATTCTTCTTTTCGCAAGGGCGGGCGCCGGTAAGACGTTTACCGTCGCGAATAAGATTGCCGAAGGGATAAAAAGAGGAATAAAACCCGAGGAAATATTGTGTCTTACGTTTACCGTCAAAGCGGCGGACGAAATTAAATCCGCAGTCGAAAAAATATGCGGCGAAATAGACGCTAACATTTCGACTATTCACGGTTTTTGCTATAAAATCGTCAGAAATTTCGCAAAACAAAGCGGCGTTTTCAGAGAACCGAGCGTCGCCGACGAAATAGATTGCGGAAGCGTAATCAAAGATTGTTTGAAATATTTCGCAGACAAAAGCGACGAATATAAAATTTCGGAAGATGGAAGCATTTTACCCGAAAAACAACTCGTTAAAATAGTTTCCGAACTCAAACACATAAGAAAAGAGATAGGTTTCGGTTGGTTTGACGAAGGGGGTTACGGACAAGCCTTTAAATTTGCATCGAAAAATTACCACGATTTTATCTCGCTCTTTTCGGTAAGAAAATTTTCGGTCAAAATTACGGATTACGATTTGTTTGAATTTTTAAAAGTTCACGCCGACGAATTTATGAAAGAATACGAGAGAATATTGCGTTCGTCAGACCTATTCGACTACGACGACCTTATCTTTTGCGCAAGTTCCGTATTGGATAGGCAAGACTTAAAGAAATCGCCCTATAAGTTGATTATCGTTGACGAAATGCAAGATACGAGCATGGCCGAATACGAAGTTATGAGAAAACTTTTCAATAAAGCGCAAGTGGTAATGTGCGGCGACGAATACCAGACGATTTACGCTTGGAGAGGCTCTTCCCCTACCGAAATAATAAAAGATTTTAAAAAGAATTATTCCGCCGTTACCATAACTCTCGACGGCAACAGGCGTTCTTCGGGGACGCTCGTTTACGCCGGAAACTATTATCTTTATAGGGCGTTTGGATATAAAAAGCCGAATGACCGACCTATAGAGGGGGATTTGCCCATAGAAATAGCGGAATGTGGCGGAGATACGGACGAGGCTGAGGTGATTTTTAAGGAATTGTCAGAGTTTAACGGCGAGCCCGACGAGATATGCGTTATGGCGAGGTCAAATTCATATCTCGCAAGGCTTTGTCAGAAACTTGAAAATATAAATTCGAGATTGCCGGAAGAAAAAAGGCTCGGCTTTTTTACTGCCGATAAAGATTATCAGTTTTATAAAAAGAAGATAGTAAAGACTTTTTTAGCTTATTTAAGGCTTTTGGTAAACCCCAACGATTTACCCTCTTTCGAGAGAGTCGTTCTGTCTTCCGTTTTCGGCGTCGGAAGAGCGACACTCTCGGCTTTCAGAGATTACGCCGTAACGGGCGCTTCGCTCGATTGTTTTTTAAGAAAAAGCGCATACGAATACGGCGATAATTATCAACCCCTTCTTAACGCATATAAAGATGGGAAAGTCGTCGTCTACGACCTCGAAACGACGGGGCTCGACGTAAATAAAGATGATTTTATACAGATTTCGGCGATAAAAATCGGCAAAGAAGGAATAAAAGGGCAACTCAATATATTCGTCGTTCCGACCGTTCCTATTTCCGCAGAAGCGGAAAAAACTCACGGCTACGGGCTTAAAGAAATAATTGAAAACGGCGGAGTCGACGTAAAAAAAGCGTTGACGGATTTTGCGGATTTTTCAAAAGATTGCGTTTTGATCGGGCATAACTCGGCGTCTTTCGACGACGTCGTTTTAAGGCGAATTTCAAAAAAAGAAGGGATAGAACTTTCAATCGTAGATAATTACGATACCCTTAAAATCGCGAGCGATTATCGCCCCGACCTTAAAAATCGTAAACTTTCCACTTTGTGCGAAGAATTCGGAATAGTCAACGAAAGGGCTCACGACGCTTTTTCCGACGTATCGGCAACCGTCGGGGTTTTAAGGCGTTTTATCGAAGAATATATTATTCCTACCAAAAAAGCGAGAGAAGGCGAGATTTTAAGACATCGGGATAAATTCAGAGATTTCTTTTACAATTACGAAAAATTAAAGAACTACGTTGAAATTAAAGACGTAAAGGGGCTGATGGTCTATATCGGGAAAAATATGGGAGTTCTCGATAAGGCGGGAGATCAAGAGAGGATTTCCGCTAACGATTTATACAGGTCTTTAAAATTCTTTTTCGACGGGTATGAGGACGGGTTTTGCGCTCTGAGAGAATTCGTTTCGGCTACCGCAATGTCGGGAAGTCAGATGGATATAATGATAAAGCGATTGAGGAAAATACCTCTTATAACCGTTCATCAATCTAAGGGGTGCGAGTTCGACGAGGTTATAATCGCAGGTGCCGACGAAAACGAATTCCCATCTTACGGAGCGAGACTGAGCGGAAACGAAGAGGAAGAAAAAAGAGTTTTTTACGTCGCTTTAACGAGGGCGAAGAAAAAACTCGTAATAACTTATTCGGCTAAAAAGACGTTCGGACAGAATTCTTACGAGCGAAAGCCTTCTCCCTATCTCGATTATCTCCCGTCGGACGCCGTAGACAATATAAAATTTTATACCGAGGAATAATAAAAGCGGTCGGAAAATCCGACCGCTTAATTTTTTAAATTAAAACATTCCGACGAACATCGAGTTTAAAGGATTGTTTTCGTAGATAAATCCGCACAGAGGTCCTGCCGAAAGATTTTCGTGCATACCGTTTAAAACGACTTCTATCGAATGGTTGAAAGGCTGCATTATGGGAGAATTGCCGAGAAGGGTTTTATACGCTTCTCCGGTATTTAAACCGTGTATTATTCCGAATACTGCGAGAACCACGACTCCGAGAATAGCAAGGTTTAAAACCGAGCCAAAGATATTGTCGATGACCTTCCAGAATTTTATTTCGCGAAGTTTATCCAATGGATAACGAAGCGCTTTTGCAATAACGCCCAAGAGCCAATATCCGAAAACGTATCCGAGAATAAAACTCAATACTCCGAAAGGAACGAAGGCTATTATCATTGAAATTTTTATGAAGTTTTCCTGAGTCAAGAGTTCGCCTACGTTATTGTGTATATTTCCAAAGAAACTTACTACTCCGTCCGATAATATCGAAAGAAATCCGAAACTGTTCATAAGGAAATACACGCCTACGGCAACTCCTCCGCCGACGCCGATAGCGAGAATAGTTCTAACTATCGAGAATATCCAATTGCCCATCAATCCCTTTTTTATGCCGAACCAGAATACGCATATCAAAAGGGCGATGAGAATGCCGTCTATTACGAAATACATAAGGAACCCCCTGTGTATAATAGTATAATATATAAAAAAGTAAAAGTCAACACTTATTTTAATAAAGTTTTGTCTTAATCGTTCAAAATGGCGTTGAAACTCTCGCGAAGTTCACCAAGTTGCTTCTCGGCGAGAGCCTTGTCTTTTGCCCTTACGGAATAATAAACTTTAAGTTTAGGCTCCGTTCCGCTCGGTCTTAAACAGATAAATCCGCCGTTTAAAAGTTCGAAATAAACGCAATTTACGTTCTTTATATCGAGTTCCGTTTCTCCGTCGGAATCTATTCTCTTTCCTGTTTTATAGTCTCTTACGCCGCTGACGTTGTATATTCCGACGCTGTCGATCTTCTTTTCTCTTACTTTTTCGACAACGGCGTTCATCTCGTTCATTGCGTTAAGCCCCGAATATTTTATATTGTCGGTATAATCGAGAGTGTAGCCGTATTTTTCGTAGAGTTCGAGAAGTCTGTCGTAGACCGTCTTGCCGATAAATTGATAATAACACGTCATTTCGGCGAATAACATACTGGCAACTACCGCGTCTTTATCGCGGGCGTGCGTTCCTCTTAAATAACCGCAACTTTCTTCAAAACCGAAAAGGAAAGTTTTAGAGCCGTCTTCTTCGAATTGCTTTATCTTTTCGCCGATGAATTTAAATCCGACGGGCGTTTCGATGAGTTCTACTCCGTAATTGTTGCAAATAGGCTTTGCCATTCCGGTAGATACGAAACTCTTTAAAACAACGCCGTTTTCGGGGAGTTTATCCTCCGATTTGAGTCTTTGAAGAATGTAATCCATAAGGAGGATTCCCGTCTGGTTTCCGGTAAGGGCTTCGAATTCTCCCTCTTTATTTCTTATTGCGACGCCAAGTCTGTCGCTGTCGGGATCGGTGCCGAATACTACGTCGGCCTTTATCTTGTCGGCAAGCGCGATTCCCATTGAAAGCGTTTCCTTAAATTCGGGATTGGGAAGTTCTACGGTCGAGAAATTTATATCGGGTTTAGCCTGTTCCTCGACGACCGTTACCTTTATCTTTAATTTTTTCAAAACGGTGGTAACGGGTATATATCCGCTTCCGTGAACGGGTGTATATACTATTTTGATTTTTTTGCCGACCGCTTTT
Source organism: uncultured Eubacteriales bacterium (assembly GCA_902797945.1). Classification (GTDB taxonomy): domain Bacteria; phylum Bacillota; class Clostridia; order Christensenellales; family Borkfalkiaceae; genus UBA10281. The sequence goes on from CADBUU010000080.1 coordinate 21,479, forward strand.
ACCGCTTTTTTCGAAAGCGAAAGTCTGGCTATTTCGTCATAGTAGCCTTTTTGGAATTTTTTATCTATAATGACGAGATTTATCGGGTTGTTTTTTGACTTGAAGTCGTTTATTTCGGTCTCTTTTACCGAAAAATAATCGGTTATAGCCGAAATGTATTTAACTACTTCCGCAGTCGCTTCGGGCGACATCTGCGCTCCGTCCTCGCCGTAAACTTTATATCCGTTGTATTCTTTCGGATTATGGCTCGCCGTTATCATTATGCCGGCGAACGCCCCCGTCTTTCTTACCGTATACGAAAGCATCGGCACAGGTCTCGGTTCGGCGTAGGCAAAAACCTTTATATCGTTGCGAAGCAAGACTCCGGCGGCGGCTTTGGCAAATTCTTCCGACTTGTTTCTCGTGTCGAAAGAAATGGCAACGCCCCTTCTCATCGCCGCAATTCCTTTGGATTTTATATATTCGGCAAGACCTTGCGTCGCTCTGCGAACAGTGTAGACGTTCATTTTGTTCGTTCCGTATCCGATAATTCCTCGCATACCTGCCGTGCCGAATTCGAGTTCGGCGCCGAAAGAATATTCGATTTGTTTTTCGTCGTCTTTTATGGATTTGAGTTCTTCGATCCCCTCGTCGTTTAAAAAGGGGCTTGCAAGCCAGTTATCATACAATACTTTATAATCCATTATTACTTTTCTCCCGTTGGAGTATAATCGCCTTTATTATACTATATTTATTTATAAAAGTCAAAAATATTTACAAAAATGTTTACTTTTACGATAAAAGTTGGTAAAATATTGTCAGTAAGGCGGTAAAACCGTTAAAAAGAGGTCCGTATGACGGAAAAATTATTGAGCGTCGTTTCTCCGGCGTATAACGAAATCGAGGTCCTTCCGCATTTTATCGAAAAGACCGTGGAAGTTCTCGAAAAAGAAGGAATAAACTACGAGTTGATACTCGTCGACGACGGTTCGACGGACGGAACGGATAAAATCATAAAAAAAGCGAGCGAAGAAAACAAAAGAATAAAAGGCGTTGTTTTTTCCCGTAACTTCGGGCAACTTCCCGCCCTTTATTGCGGATTTGCCAAGGCAAAAGGGGACGCCGTAGTTTCTATCGACTGCGATTTGCAGGACGACCCGGAAGTCATTCCCGAAATGGTTAAAAAGTGGCAGGAAGGGTTCGACGTCGTTCACGCCGTCCGGACGGATAGAAAAGGGGAGACGGCTTTTAAAAAAGGTTCAGCCGAACTCTTTACGTCCGTAGCGAGAAAAACCACGGGATTAAAATTCAAAGAGGGATCGGGAGAGTTTAAACTTTATTCGTCTAAAGTCGTAAAAACGCTTCTTTCTATGCCCGAAAGAAATAAATATTTGCGCGCGCAGATACCTTGGATCGGTTTTAAAGAAGCGGAAGTTTATTTCGAAAGACAACCGAGAGAGGCGGGGAATACTAAATACAACGTAAAAAAACTTTTCGCCATAGCCGAAAAAGCAATACTTCCGAATACCGATTTTTTGTTTAAGGTCGGTTGGATAACCGCTCTATCGGCGGGCTTTTTATCGATTGCCGCTTTTATCGTCTGTATCGTTTTGACTTGTTTGAAAATAAATATTTCTCCCGTTTATTGGATTTTCCCGACTATCGGACTTGCGCTTTCGATTGTGCTTATAAACAATTCGGTAAGGGACAGATATATCTGGTTTATTTACGACGAAATAAAGAAACGACCGCTGTTCGTCGTTAAAGAGGAATACGGAGAAGATTGATATGGTAAATATAGGAAACGATTGGGACGAAGTCCTATCTCCGCTTTTTAAAAGCGAAAATTATCTTAAAATACGGGAATTTTTGAAGAGTGAATATTCTCATAAAACGATATATCCGTCTATGTTCGACATCTTCAACGCCTTCAAGGAAACGCCGTATAGTGAAGTCAAATGCGTGATTTTGGGACAGGACCCATATCACGAGCCCGGACAGGCTCACGGACTGAGTTTTTCGGTTAAAGAGGGAACTAAACTTCCTCCGTCGCTCGTCAACATCTATAAGGAACTCTATTCGGATATCGGTATCGAACCGTGTGAAAAAGGCGACCTTACGAAATGGGCTAAAGAAGGCGTTTTGTTGCTTAACACCACTCTTACGGTCGTTCGGGGACTTGCGAACTCCCATAAAGATTGCGGTTGGACGGAGTTTACGGACGGCGTAATAAGGCTTTTGTCGCAAAGAAAACGCCCTATGGCGTTTATTTTATGGGGGGCTAATGCAAGGAGTAAAAAACAGTTAATCGACCTATCGAGGCACTTCGTCGTTGAAAGCGCTCACCCGAGCCCGCTTTCGGCATATTCGGGGTTCTTCGGTAGCAGACCTTTTTCGAAAGTCAACGATTTTTTATTGCGCAATGGCGAAAAACCTATAAATTGGGACTTAAATAATTGACAAACGCCGACTGAAATTATATAATATTCGTTGTGTTATTTTGGAGAAAAATATGGATACGAGACAAGAAGTAAGAAACATCGCTATTATCGCTCACGTCGACCACGGTAAAACGACGCTCGTCGACGGACTTTTGAAACAGAACAATATTTTCCGTTCGAACGAAGTCGTTGCGGAAAGAGTTATGGACAGCGGAGATATTGAGAGAGAAAGGGGAATTACCATTCTCGCAAAAAATACCGCCGTAATTTATAAAAATACGAAGATAAATATTATCGACACTCCCGGACACGCCGATTTCGGAGGAGAGGTCGAGCGTATTTTGTCTATGGTCGACGGCGTAGTGCTTTTGGTGGACGCTGTCGAAGGGTGTATGCCCCAGACGAGATACGTCCTTAAAAAGGCGTTATCACTCAATAAAAAGCCGATAGTTTGCATAAATAAAATAGACAAAGGAGGAGATCTCGACGCAACGATAGACGGAATAATCAACTTGTTTATCGAACTCGGAGCGAACGACGATCAACTTGACTTCAAGGTCGTTTACGCAAGCGCAAAGCAAGGTTGGGCGACCAAAGACCTCAACGTAAAAAGCGAAAATATGAATCCCCTTCTCGATACCATTTTGGAAGAGATTCCCGCTCCGCAAGGCGAACTTAACGGACCGTTGCAGGCGATAATATGCAACATAGACTACGACGAATACGTCGGCAGGATAGGAATAGGAAGAATAGTTAGGGGTAGCGTAAAAGACGCTCAACCGATAACCGTTATTCATACGGACAAGTCTACGACCAATTCGAGAGTGGGAAAACTCTATCAGTTCGAAGGGCTTAAAAGAATAGAGGTTGAAAGCGCCGAAATGGGTGATATTATCGCCGTTTCGGGTATAGATAAGATAAATATCGGCGAAACGATTTGTTCGCCCGATTGTATACAGCAGTTGCCCTTCGTAGCCATAGACGAGCCTACCGTTTCAATGTATTTTATGGTCAACAACAGTCCTTTTGCCGGAAAAGAGGGTAAATACGTCACTTCAAGGCATTTAAGGGCAAGACTTTTTAAAGAAATCGAAACCAACGTTTCAATGAGAGTCGAAGAGACCGACAGCGCCGATACGTTTAAGGTTTTCGGAAGAGGAGAACTTCATCTTTCGATCCTCATCGAAAATATGAGACGAGAGGGTTACGAATTCCAGGTTTCCCGCCCGAAAGTTATTTTTAAGGAAATAAACGGCAAAACGCACGAGCCTATGGAAGACCTCGTCGTCGAAGTCCCGAACGAATACGTCGGGGCGATAATGAATAAACTCGGAGCGAGAAAAGGAGAACTCGTCGATATGACCGCCGACGATAGGGGCGGAACAAAACTCGAATTCAAAATTCCCGCGAGATGTCTTTTCGGATACAGAAGCGAAATGCTTACGGATACAAAGGGCTTCGGTATAATGAGCCACGTTTTCGCCGGATACGAAGAGTATAAGGGAGATATTCTCGGCAGAACGAGAGGAAGTTTAGTTGCGTTTGAAAGCGGTGTTACAACTCAATACGGACTTTTCAACGCACAGGAAAGATGCACTCTTTTTATCGGGGCGGGCGAAAACGTTTACGAGGGAGAAGTCCTTGGAGAAAATTCGAGAGAGGATGATCTTGCGGTCAACGTCTGTAAACAAAAACACCTTACCAACAGCAGAGCGTCAGGAAGCGACGAGGCTTTAAAACTCATTCCTCCCACGATTTTATCTTTGGAGCAATGCCTTGAATTTATTGCCGACGACGAACTCGTCGAGGTTACGCCCAAGAGTATAAGACTTCGCAAGAAGATACTTCAACACGACCTTCGTATGAAAGAGTGGGCGAAAAACAGAAAATCTGAATAAAAAAGGCGGTTATCGCTGTAATATATGCGTCGGGGCGGAGAAAATTTCTCCGCCCCGACGCATAGTCGTATCTGCAATTATAAAAAATCAAACCATTTAGTCGACGCTCAGTTTAAGAGTAAATTCGCTCCCTTTTCCGACTTCGCTGTCTACCGATATTTCTCCTCCGATTTTTTCTGTGATTTTTTTGACGAGCGCAAGACCTAATCCGTTTCCTTCAGTGGAACGAGAGGAGTCGCCCTGATAAAACTTATCGAAAACGTGTTTTTTTATCTCTTCGTCGATGCCGATACCCGAATCTTTTACGGCTATTATCGCTTTATTTCCTTCTTGTTTAAGCGTTACCGATATATATCCTTTTTCGGTAAATTTTATTGCGTTGGATAAAAGGTTGTTTACCGCGATCTCGACGTAAGAAGGATTTCCCGTAAGTGAAATTTCGTCTATGGAACATAATAGGTCGAGTCCTTTTTTTTCAATAATATCCTCAAATGATAAAACGCAGTTCCGAACGAGTTCCGAAAGGACGAACAGAGTTTTTTCGTCGTTTATTTCGCCGTGTTCGAGCTTGTTGAGTTTAAGCACGTTTGAAACGAGGTCGGATAATCTTTTAGAGGCGGAAACGAGTATTTCGACGTATTCTTTTCTCGTTTTCTCGTCGATTTTTTCGCTCGTTAGCATTGTGGCGTAGTTCTGTATTACCGAAAGAGGATTTTTTATTTCGTGAGATACGTTGGAAACGAAATCGCTTTTAAGTATTTCATTTTGTGACAGTTCCTTTGCCATAAGGTTGATATTTTGCATTATCACGTCGTATCTGTCGTATTTATCTATCCTGTGAACGGGCGTGAGCCTGACGTTAAAATCTCCCGACGCTATCCGTTCGGTTGCTTTAAGAATTTGCTCGGTTGGACGTGAAACCATAATTTTTCTGCGTAAAATGTCTATAAAAACGCAAACCAAAGTCCCGAAAATGACGTTTCCGAGCATACACGCCGCAATCGAAGGAATGCTTTGTCCTTGGTTTTGAAGAGTGGCGTAGATGAAAACGGAACTCGTCGTTACTCCTGCTATAACTAAAAAAAATCCTATAAAACCCCAAAGAGTAAAGCCGACGTCGTGTTTTTTCATTTAAGCACCGCCTTATATCCGAGACCGTGAACGGTCAATATTTCAAAACCGTCGCAACTCTGCGTTTTTTCGCGAAGTTTGGAAAGATACATATCGACCGAACGAGAACTTGCCGACGAGTCGTAATCCCAAAATTCATTCATAAGTTGCGAGCGAGTAAAAGTTCGCTTCGGAAAAGATAAAAATTTATACAAAAGGTCGAATTCCCTTACCGTCATTTCGACTTCCTCGCCGTTTATATACGCCGTATGTTCGTCCTTGTCGAGAATAAGGTTCCCGACCGTAAGTTTTTTATTGGCGTTTATATTCGCTCGCCTTAATATAGCGGAAATCTTAAAATATAATTCCTCTAAGTCAAAAGGTTTTACGACGTAATCGTCTATGCCGAGCCTGTAACCGAGAGACTTCGAAAACTTGTCGTCGCGAGCGGTGACGAATAAAATCGGGATAAGTTTATTGATTTTTCTGATTTGTTCCGCAAGCGAAAATCCGTCCGTTACGGGCATCATAACATCTGAGATGATCATATCGAATTTTTCGCTTTCGAAAAGCGAAAACGCTTCGCTTCCGTTGTAGCAAGAAGTTAACGAATATCCTTTATCGGAAAGATAATCGCGCATTACTTTATTCAGGTCTTTATCGTCTTCCACTATGAGAATTTTTTCCATTTCGTTCACCTTTTTATAATTTTAACAAATAGAGGTAAAAAAGTAAAGCGACTGAAACGACCGCCGAAAGATTTCGTCGGTCGTTTAAGTCTTTGTCGTCAGACTATATCCGTGTGGTCGAGGATAAATTTACTGCTCAATCCGCCGCAGAATGCGAATATTATACCGCCTGCAAGACAGAGAAATAAATTTATTATACCCGAGTTTAATGGAGTCATCATAGGTATCGTCGGAAATAGAAGCGCGCTTAAAGCGAGAGAACCGAGTATCGAAAGCCAGGTCTTTTGCTTTGCGAAAACGCTTATCAAAAGGTCTATTGACGAAAAAAGAGGAAGAAGGGCTATTTTGGAAAGCATACAAAAAATCAATCCGGTTACGCTTGTGTTGGTAAGTTCGAAGGAAAGTCCCGCTATTTTGCCGCCGACTATCGCTCCCAAAAAATAAGCGATGAAAGTAAGAGCTCCCGAAAACGAAAGAAGCAGGATTTTGGATAGGACGTATTCTCCCTTTTTATGTCTTATGGCGAATATGTTTTTGGCGTAGCCGCTTTTGAATTCCTCCGACACGAAGATTCCTACGAGAACGGACGTAAGAAAAAACAAAAGGTTGATATTCATCATCGACGTAATATCCATCGCCGTTGCGCCTTCTTCGCTTACTGACGATATCGATTGCCAGACGGAAGTAAATATTAAAGTAGACTCTTCTCCTCCGTTTAGCGTCGTCATTACGAGAATTAGGACGGGGAGGGAGAAAGAAACGCCGATTAAAACGTATAATAGGGGAGAGGCGAAGAGCCTTAAAAAATCTACTGAAAGCATACTTTTGAGTTTTTTCGGCTTAGTTCTGTCGTATTTTACCATATTTCATTTTCTCCTTTTTTCATAAGGTCGATATAATATTCTTCGAGAGAAATTTTTTCTGTCGTAACTTCCTCGACCTTGATTCCGTGTTTAAAAAGATAATTAACCGTTTCTTCGGGGCTTGCGTCGCCGTATATGCGCAAGAAATTATCTTTTCGGGTTACTTTTATGTATTTTTCCGAAAGTAAATTTTCAGCCGAATTTAAATCGAGAGGTTTTATGGCGACGTATTTCGGACACTCTCTTTCGAGTTCTTCCGCAGTTACTTGCTTTATCATTTTGCCTCGTCTTATTATTCCGTAGTGAGTGGCTATTTTTTCGAGTTCTCCCAAAATGTGAGAGGAAATAATTACCGAACATTTCTTTTTTAGTGTTAAGTCGGTAAGGACTTCTCTCATTATTCTTATTCCGTCTGCGTCAAGCCCGTTTATGGGTTCGTCGAGAATAAGAAGGGCAGGGTTTCCGAGAAGAGCCATTGCTATTCCTACTCTCTGTTTCATTCCGAGAGAACAATTGCGGAATTTGTTGGAAGCGGAACCTTCCATTCTGACGAGTTTTAACGCTTCGGCGACTTTTTCTTTTGGATTTCTAAGCGAAATATTCGCCGCCTGTATCATCATATTTTGCCATACGCTTAAATTCGGGAAACACCCCGGCGTTTCTATAAGACAGCCGATTTTATGGCGGACATCCTCGTCGGAAAGGTCTTTTCCGAATAACTTTATTTGTCCGTTGTTTGGGCGCATAAGACCGCATATTATTTTTTCGGTCGTCGATTTGCCGCTTCCGTTTTCTCCGATAAAGCCGTAGATCGCGCCTTCGGGAACTACCATATCAAGACCTGAAACGGCTTTTTTTTGCCCGAAAAATTTACTTAAATTGTGTATTTCAACCGCATTCATAATAGTCTCCTTAATAAACGTCGCTTTTCGATAATATTACTGAACCTAAAAAGGCGTAGAAAATAAACCATACTATAGATACGATAGCGCCGCTAAAAAACGCTGTGACGGAACTTCCGAGACAGGCGTATACCGACGAGCCGTATAAAAACAAGTTTAACAGCGAAGAATTTCCGACTATCGCCGCCGCCCCTATTACGGGTATTCCCGTTCCGATAAAGAAAGACAAGGCTATCGCTATGCCGAAATGCTTTCTTAATATTACGTTGATAAACGTATAAAGTCCCGCCCAGCCGAGCGAAAGGATCATTTTCGATAATATCGAAATTAGCAAAGACGAAACGTTAACTTCGAACGACGTTCCCGACAAAATTCCGGAGAATACCGTTCCTATAATGTAAGTAACGCACATACAAGTCATTGAAAATGCGCCCGTAAGCGATTTTGAAAGCATATAGTCCTGTTTTTGGGGGTGAGTGGTAAAAAGTTGTTTGACGTAACCGCTTCTGTAATCGTGTCCTATAAATATTGAAATCATTATTCCGCCGAATATAAACACCATATTCATATTTGCATAATCGGCTATGTCGTTCACGACGTATAAAGGTTGTTTTGCCGCTATCATCTGCCACGTTTCGGTGTAAAGAGGTTTAGCGATTTCTCCTTCCTGAGACATTCCCGTCATCGATAAAACCATTGCCGGAATTATCGCCGATATTGCAAGAAAAATATAAAAGACGGGAGTGTGCAAAAGTCTGTAAAAATCAACTCCGAGCATCCTTTTTAGCCTTTCGATAAAAGAGGGTTTGTCAAATATTATCTGATTTTGGTCCATATCAACATTTCTCCTTTCGGCTCATAACGTCTAAATAGTATTCTTCGAGCCTTATTTTGTTTTTTTTGAGATATTTAATCCGAATTCCGTTTGAAAGTAAATATTCGGCTATATCGCTCGACGCCTCGTCACCGTAAACCCGCAACTTTCCGTAGTCGTCCGAAACCGCTCCGTCGTATTTCAGCGATAGAAATTTTATCGCTTTTTTGTTGTCGTCGCATTCGACTAAAATATAAGATTTGGAAGTCCTTTTCATTTCATTCGCCGATATTTCCCGTATCAGTTTTCCTTGCTTGATTATTCCGTAGTGAGTGGCTATTTTTTCAAGTTCTCCGAAAACGTGAGAGGAAATAAGAACTGTCGAGCCGTAAGTTGCGGTTATATCGGTAAGTATTTCCCGCATTATTCTCATTCCGTCGGCGTCAAGCCCGTTTATGGGTTCGTCGAGGATAAGAAGGGCGGGGCTTCCGAGAAGAGCCATTGCTATCCCTACTCTTTGTTTCATTCCGAGAGAACAGTTTTTGAATTTTATTTGCGCGTCTTTTTCCATTCTTACGATTTTTAAAACTCTGTTTATCTCTTCGTCGGAATTTTTGAGTCCAAGGTTTATCGCTTGCATTTTTAAATTATTATAGACGCTTGAATTGGGAAAACAGCCTGCGTTTTCAATGAGCGCGCCGACTTTTGCCCTGACGCCTGCGTCGCGGTAATCCTTCCCGAACAGTTTTATTGTTCCTCCGTCGGGAACGAGATGACCGCAAATGAGTTTTTCGGTCGTCGATTTGCCGCTTCCGTTTTCTCCGATAAATCCGTAAATGCTTCCTACCGGAACTTTCATCGTAAGTCCGTCGACGGCGCGTAGACCTTTAAAACTTTTTGTAAGATCCTTTATTTCTATTGCGAACATTTTGCTCCTCCTTTTTTTACGCCTTTATTATATCTTTCGGTTATTGCCGTTTTGTCGGGAAAATGTAAAAGAAATGTAAATGTTATTATTTTTCATCGCTACGCTTGACTTTTGAAACAGGACAGTGTATACTATGTATACATTGTATACAATAAAAGGCGGATAATAAAAAATGATAAAATTCAATCCCGAAACACACCTTTTGGAGCAAACTCAATACAAATACTCTTTGCAGGACGTTTCCGAACCGAATTTGTATCGCGACGTTTACGAATACACCGAAATTCCCAAAATAGTGTTCAACAACAGAAAAGTTCCTTCTAAAATGCCGAACGAAATATGGATGACCGACACGACTTTCCGCGACGGACAGCAGGCGCTTCGCCCGTATACTACCGAACAGATAGTCGATTTATATAAAATGCTTCATAAACTCGGCGGAGAAAAAGGACTTATAAGGCAGAGCGAGTTTTTCATTTACAGCAAAAAGGACAGAGAAGCTGTTGAAAAATGCCTTTCTCTCGGTTATAAATTTCCCGAAGTTACGACTTGGATAAGGGCGACGAAAGAAGATTTCGAATTGTGTAAAAATATGGGAATAAAGGAAACGGGAATTTTAGTGTCCTGTTCCGACTATCATATTTTCAAAAAATTAGGAATGACTCGTTCTCAGGCTCTTAACCATTATCTTAAAGTGATATATATGGCGTTCGAGCAAGGTATAGTTCCCCGTTGTCATCTCGAAGATATAACGAGGGCGGATTTTTACGGTTTCGTAGTTCCGTTTGTAAACGAAATCAGAGAAATGGCGGACGAGATTAAAATGCCCGTCAGAATAAGAATGTGCGACACTATGGGTTACGGCGTTCCGTTTTCGGGTTCGGCGCTTCCGAGAAGCGTTCCGGGAATTATATACGGACTTAACCATTATGCCGAAGTTCCGAGCGAATATCTCGAATGGCACGGGCATAACGATTTCTATCTCGGTATAGCAAACGCATGCACCGCATGGCTTTACGGCGCTTCGTCGGTCAACTGTTCTTTGCTCGGAATAGGCGAAAGAACGGGAAATATTCCCTTGGAAGCAATGTGTATGCAATATGCGGCGCTTAGAGGAACGACCGACGGAATGAATTTATCCGTAATCACCGAGATCGCCGAATACTACGAAAAAGTTATAGGATATAAAATTCCGCCAATGACGCCGTTCGTCGGTAAAAATTTCAACGTGACGAGAGCGGGTATTCACGCCGACGGACTTTTAAAAGACGAAGAAATATATAATATTTTCGATACGAAAACCATTTTGAACAGACCTGTCGACGTCGCTATAAGCAGTAACAGCGGTCTTGCGGGTATTGCATATTGGATAAACAATCATTATAAACTTTCGGGAGAAAACGCAATTTCAAAACACGATAAATTGGTTATTGCGTTAAAAGATGAAATAGATAAAGAATATAACGACGGCAGACTTACGGTAATGTCCGACGAGGAAATGGAAGGAATAGTTGAGAGATTGTCGCCGAACGGAGTTAAGAGATCTATATGAAAACTCTTGAAAACGAAGTATATCAAAAACTCGAAGCGGATATATTAAGCGGAAAAATAGATAAGAGCGAAACGCTCAGCGAAATAAAAGTCTGCGAAAGATACGGAGTTTCGAGGACGCCGGCGAGGGAAGCGCTTCTCCTTCTCGAAAAGGAAGGACTTGTCTTATCGACGGGAAGAGGAATAAAAATCGTAGGAATTTCCGACAAAGATATAGACGATATATACGCTATAAGAATGAGAATAGAGGGGCTTGCAAGCAGATTTATGGCGCAAAAAGGGAGCGTAAGCGATATTAAAGCCCTTTCGGAGGCGGTCGCTTTGCAGGAGTTTTACGTTTCAAAAAATGACGCTCAAAAACTTAGGGAACTCGACACGACCTTTCACGAAATAGTATACAGGGCGTCGGGAAGCAAAATTTTAATAGGAACTTTGTCGACTTTCCATAAGCAAATTTGCGTTTATAGGGAAAGATCCCTCGTTTCGGCCGAAAGGTCGGGAAAATCGGTCGCCGAACATAAGCAAATTTTACAGGCTATTTCATCGGGAAACGGCGAACTTGCCGAAAAACTGACTTACGACCACGTTAAAAACGCATACGAACATATTTTAAAGATGAGAAAAGCAAACGACAGGGAGAATTAAAATGAATTTAACTCAAAAAATAATCTCGGCGCATCTGTCAAGCGGAAACGAACTTCCGCTTCCCGGCGAGGAGATAGGAATAAAAATAGACCAGACTTTGACGCAGGACGCAACGGGAACTCTCGCTTACCTCGAATTCGAGGCGATGGGCGTAGACAGGGTAAAGACGGAATTGTCCGTCGCGTATATAGACCATAACACTCTCGGTTCGGGCTATGAAAACGCCGACGACCACAGATATATTCAGACGGTTGCGAGAAAACACGGTATCCGCTATTCGAAGCAGGGAAACGGCATTTGTCATCAAGTCCATCTCGAAAGATACGGAAAACCCGGAAAAACTCTCATAGGCTCTGACAGTCATACTCCGACTGCCGGGGGACTCGGCTCGCTCGCTTTCGGAGCGGGAGGTCTCGACGTCGCCGTCGCAATGGGAGGCGGAGCGTATTATATAAAAATGCCGAAGGTAATAGGAGTCGAACTCGTCGGCAAGTTGCAAGGATGGGCGCAGGCGAAGGACGTGATTTTAGAACTTCTTTCTCGCCTATCAGTAAAAGGCGGCGTCGGCTCTGTAATAGAATATTACGGAGAGGGTGTCAAAACTTTAAGCGTTCCCGAAAGAGCGACGATAACCAATATGGGCGCGGAACTCGGCGCTACGAGTTCGATTTTTCCGTCCGACGAAAGAACTCTTGAATTTTTGAAACAGAACGGAAGGGAGGAAGATTATATTTGCCTTTTGGCCGACGATAATACATACGACCAAAATATAAAGATAGACCTTCGGGAAATAGTTCCGCTTATCGCTTGTCCGCATAGTCCCGACAACGTAAAAAAGGTCAGCGATATAGAGGGGTTGAAAGTAGATCAGGTGTGTATAGGTTCTTGCACCAATTCTTCGCTATACGATTTGACGCTCGTTGCGAAAATACTTAAAGGAAAAACTATTTCTCCCGACGTTTCGCTTTCGATTTCTCCCGGTTCAAGGCAAGTTCTCGTTAAACTTTCCGAATCGGGAGCGCTCGCCGATATGATAGCGGCGGGAGCGAGAATTCTCGAATGCGCTTGCGGACCTTGTATAGGAATGGGAAATTCTCCGAAATACGGCGGAGTGAGCGTGAGAACTTTCAACAGAAACTTCGAAGGAAGAAGCGGAACGGCGAACGCTCAGGTGTATCTCGCATCGCCCGCAGTTGCGGCGGCGGCTGCGATATACGGCAAAATTGTAGATCCTAAAATTCTCGGCGATTTACCCGAAGTTATTCTCCCCGAAAAATTTACGGTAAACGACGGAATGACAATTATTCCCGACTTTAAAGGAGAAGTCGAAAAAGGACCGAATATTAAATCCGTTCCGATCGGTAAACCGATAGAAAACAACCTTTCGGAGAAGGTCATATTAAAAGTCGGGGACAATATCACGACCGACCATATTATGCCGGCAGGGGCTAAGATATTGCCGTATAGGTCGAATATTCCCTATCTTTCGCAATTTTGCTTTAAGGTATGCGACGAAAAATTCGCAGAGAGAGCAAAGGCGGAAGGGGGCGGAATTATAGTAGGAGGAGAAAACTACGGACAGGGCAGTTCGAGAGAACATGCGGCGCTCGTTCCTCTCTATCTCGGAGTTCGCGCGGTTATTGCGAAATCGTTTGCGAGAATTCACGTCGCAAATCTTATCAATGCAGGAATAATTCCGTTGACGTTCGATAGTTTTGATGATTACGACAGTATTTTTGAAGGAACGGTAATTGAAATACGGGGGCTTAAAGAGGGAATAGAAAATTCCGAGTTCGTATATGCGAATTTTGGAGAAAAGAAAATAAAACTCAAAATAGATTTAAGCGAAAGACAGAGAAAAATAATTTTAAAGGGCGGTTTGCTTAATTATACTAAGGAGAATAAATAAGATGAATTACGACGTTCAATTAAACGAAGCTTGCGAAAAGTTCAGAAAACTTATGAAAGGACAACTCGAAAGGGTTGAAAGAATGAAAGACGACGGAGATTTCGTTGATTATTCCAAAAAAGATAAAATAAGAATAGGAGTCTTGGGCGGTGACGGAATAGGTCCGATAATAACCGCCGAATCGGTAAGGGTTTTAAAAACGCTTACCAAAGACCTCGTGGAAGAAGGCAAAATAGAAATCGTCGAAATAGAGGGACTTACAATAGAAAACAGAATTGCAAAAATGCAACCTATTCCCGACGACGTCTTAGCTGAAATAAAAAAATGCGACGTATTATTGAAAGGACCTACCACAACTCCTCAAAAGGACAGCGGAATGCCTAATATAGAATCGGCTAACGTCGCAATGAGAAAGGCGCTCGATCTTTTCGCCAACGTTCGCCCCGTTCGCATACCCGAAGAAGGGATAGAATGGACTATTTTCAGAGAAAACACCGAGGGCGGTTACGCCGTCGGCTCAGAGGGAGTAAACGTTACTGACGATCTTGCGATAGACTTTACGGTAACAACCAAACAGGGATCGGAAAGGATAGCCGCCCTCGCTTACGACTACGCAAGAAAAAACGGCTACGGAAGGGTTTCAATTGTTACAAAAGCCAACGTCATCAAGACGACCGACGGTAATTTTATAAGAGATTGCAGAAAAGTTTCCGAAAATTATCCCGAAATCGTTACCGACGAATGGTATGCGGATATAATGACCGCTAAACTCATAGATAAAAAGCGTCGCAAGGACTTTAAGGTGTTGTTGCTTCCCAACCTTTACGGAGATATTATTTCCGACGAGGCGGCGGAATTCCAAGGGGGTGTAGGGACTGCGGGGTCTGCTAATATCGGCAAAAAATACGCTATGTTCGAGGCGATTCACGGCTCGGCCCCGAGAATGATTGAAGAGGGAAGGGGAGATTATGCGGATCCTTGCTCGATGCTGAGAGCCACGGCTATGATGCTTTCGCATATCGGACTCGAAGAAAAGGCGAAAAAACTAAGCGACGCCCTCGATGAATGTTTTGCGGAAAAGAAATTTGTTATTACCGGAAGAAAAGACGGCGCTACTTGCCGTCAATACGGCGATTACGTCATTTCGAAATTATAAACAAACCTCGCCGTAAGTCGGGTTTTTACTTAAAATTTTATGTAATCGGGTATTATAATTTACGTCTTAGTCAATAATCGTTTTGGAGGTAAATTATGACAGGATTAAAAAAAGACGAAATGAAAGAACTCGTGGTAAAGGCAAAAAAAATAAAAGAAAGCGGAGGAAATCTGAGTAAACTTTTCGCAAGTTTCGCAAGCGAGCGTAATATGGCGAAGGGAACGATCAGAAACGCTTATTACGAGATACTCAAACGAGCGGAAACGGATAAGGATTTTAAAGACGAAATATTTTCGGGACAGTCTATCGCCACGAACAAAATAGTTTTTTTCGACGAAATAGAAGCGAGAGTTATTCTTAAAAAGATACTTTCGGGACTTAGCGAGGGAAAATCGGTAAGAAAGACTATTTCCGAAATGGCAAACGACGAAAAACAAGCGCTCAGAATTTCAAATAAATACCGCAATATGTTGAAGAGAAAAAGAGAGTTGGTCGAAGAGGTAATTACGGAAATAGAACGGGAAAGAGGTTCGTGTTTCGATCCCTATTTAAAAAGCGAACAAAACGACGAACTCTATAAAATAAAATGCGAGATAAACGACCTATACGCCCGCATTTTCGGTAAATTACAAGATGAAAACAGAGAACTTAAATTAAAACTCAAAGAAATAAAAGCGTCTGCCGAAAAATAAGGCGGACGCTTTTCAAATAATAAAAATCCGAGCGCTTTTCCCCCTCGGAATTTTCATTTTCGTATATTTTCGCTCATAAATTATAGGCGGACTTATAGACGACGGAAACACTTATAATTATAATAATATGATAAAGGATATAAGAAGATTGTTTCGACGCCGAAATAGCCTCGATAATAGTTCCGAGAAAATTATATATCGAAGTCGGCTCGTCGGATACTTGTTTTACTCCCGACGGAGCCGTCGAAGAATACGGGCGACTTAAATCGTTCGCCGAAAAAAAAGGATTTTCGGATAAACTTTTTTTCAGAGTGTTCGAAGGCGAACACGAATTTTGCAGTGACGGAAAGTATTTGAATTCGCTATTGCTTGACTTTAAGGTCTCTGAGTGATAAAATATAAACGAACAAACAAAAAGGAGTATAAATGATGAAAACCGTAAAAGACAAATATTTAGTCGTAGGCGCAGACTTTGCGGGCTTTCCGCTCAAAGAGGTAGTCGTCGAACACCTCGAAAAGAAAGGTTGGAAGATCCTCGATTTAGGCGTTAAAAAGGACAGCGATCC
>CADBUU010000081.1 GCA_902797945.1 uncultured Eubacteriales bacterium
AAGCGAGTTTATAGTCCTCTCTTTCGTCGCTCGTCATATCTTCTATGTTTGCCGAAAGCAATTCTTCCTTTCTGTAATCTTCCATAATTATAAATCTCTATTTACGTCTAACGATACGGAAGTGTCGAAATACTTCCACGGAGTTTCGTCGGTAGGCGGTTGTATCTTAAAACACAATCTCTCCTTGGAAACGGGGTGAGTGAAGCAAAGCGAAGTCGCCCAAAGGGCAAGTTTGCCCTTTTTGGCTTTTTCTCCGCCGTAACGCATATCTCCGTAGACGGGAGTTCCTAAATTTGCCGTCTGGACTCTTATCTGATGACTTCTGCCGGTATGAAGTTTTATTTCGGCAAGGGATAATCCGTTCTTCTCCTCGACGATATTGTATTCGAGTTCTGCGAATTTCGCGCCCTCGACGGTTTGCGGACAGACGTAAACCATATTGTTTATAGGGTTCTTTTTAAGGTAATTGGTAAGCGTCGCCTTTTTTTCTCTCGGAGTTCCGACCAAAACGGCGTAATATTTCTTTTCAAAATCTCCCGTTTTCATCTGCTCGGAAAGCCTTGCCGCCGCCTTACTGCTTTTAGCGTAAACCATTACGCCACCGGTAGGACGGTCGAGCCTGTGAACGAGTCCGACGTAGACGTTACCCGTCTTATTTTCCCTTATTTTTACGTGTTCTTTGACGATAGTCAAAAGGTCCGTATCCTTACTTTCGTCCTCGCACGAAGGGACGTTCTGCGGTTTTAATACCACGATAACGTGGTTGTCCTCGTGTAAAACGACGAGGTCATCGACTTTCATTTGTTCAGTCATAAATAAAAATTCCTCCGGCTCCGCAAGGGAGATTTATTCCTTCCATGGTTTTAAGTCCCACTTCGTAAGCCTCGACGCTTCCGCGCCTGTCTTTCATCGTAAGTTTAAGTATATTTTCCAGCACGCCGGGTTGAAGTCCCGTCGTATAACTGTTTATGAGAAAAAACAGCGGATCGTCCGACAAAACCTCGGAACATAGTTCGACGAAAGGATAAAGTTCGCTCTCTATCTTCCACATTTCGCCGTTAGGTCCTCTTCCGTAACTCGGCGGATCCATAATTACGGCGTCGTATTTTCTGCCCCGCCTTATTTCTCTTTGCACGAATTTTTTGCAATCGTCAATAATAAATCTGACGTTAGAATTTCCGAGCCCCGAAAGTCTGACGTTTTCGCCCGCTCTTTCGACCATACCTTTACTTGCGTCGACGTGGCACACCGAAGCGCCTGCGCTAAGACATGCGACCGTCGCTCCGCCGGTATAGGCAAAGAGATTGAGAACGCTTATAGGTCTGCCGGCGTTTTTAATAAGAGAAATCATTCTTTCCCAATTGACCGCCTGCTCCGGAAAAAGCCCCGTATGTTTAAAACCCATAGGCTTTATCTTGAATTTAAGTTCTCCGTAAGAAATAACCCATTCCTTGGGCGTATCCTTTAAATATTGCCATTCTCCGCCTCCGCTTTCGCTTCGGTAATATTTTGCGTTAAGCCCCTTATAGGCAGACATATCCATTCTTGACGGCCATATTACCTGAGGGTCGGGGCGAAGAAGTTTCACCCCTCCCCAATCTTCGAGTTTATAGCCGTCGCCCGTGGCGATAACGGTATAATCTTTCCATTTATCGGCAACTTTCATCTCATTGAACCTTTTTGACGGAAAGGGTTACCTTTTCGCCGTTTATATCGAACGAACTTTCAAATCCGTCGATTTTATTCAACACTTTATCCGCAAGGACGTCCTTTCCTACGCTATCCGCCCTTTCGGTCATTACTCTTTCGGAAAGTCCTTCGGCAACGTAACCGAGAATTATTCTGTCTGTAACCTCGAATCCCGCTTCTTTTCGCATATTCTGAATTCTCGATACGAGTTCTCTCTCCATACCTTCGAGCATAAGTTCTTCGGTTATATGAGCGTCCAAAACTACCGTAAGTCCGTCAGAACTTTCGGATACGAAACCTTCGGCAGGCTCGCTCGAAATGAGAAGGTCGTCTATCGTAAACTCGACGGTCGTTCCGTCTAAATCAACGGAATAAGTCTTGCCCGCTTTAACCGTCGCAACGACTTCCGCCGCCTGACAATTATCGAGGAAATTCCTTATCGCTCCGAGTTTGGCTCCGTATTTGGGACCGAGAGTTTTAAGTTGAGGTTTAAGTTTATAATTTACGAATCTCGACGCGTCGTGAAGTATTTCGAATTCCTTAATATTTAATTCATCTTTTGCTATTTCGTAAAGTCCTTCGGAAAGTTTGACCTTTCTGTCGGTAGCGACGTAAAGTTTAGCGAGGGGCTGACGGTTTTTGATGTTTTTACCGTTTCTCGCCGCTCTTCCCAAAGCGACTATTTCGAGGACGTCTTTCATTCCCTCTTCGAGTTCCGTATCGACCATAGAAAGGTCGGCGACGGGGAAATCGCAAAGATGAACGGAGATCGGCGCGTCTTTATAGAAAGGCGTTACGAGATTCCGATAAATGCTTTCAGCCATAAAAGGAACGTATGGAGCGGAAATTTTGGCAAGCGTGACCAAAACGGTATATAAAGTCGTATATGCCGCCGCTTTATCTTCGGTCATTCCGCTTCCCCAATATCTTTCTCTTCCTCTACGAACATACCAATTAGAAAGTTCGTCGACGTATTCTTGTATCGCCCTCGAAGTTTCGAAAATCTTATATTCCGCAAGTCCTTCGTCTACCGTCTTTACGAGAGTGTTGAGTTTTGAAAGCGCCCACTTGTCCATAAGGGTTAGTTTACAATTTTTTATATCGTATACGGAAGGATCGTATTTATCTATATCGGCGTATAGGACGAAAAACGCATAGGTATTCCAAAGCGTGCCCATAAATTTACGCTGACCTTCGGACACCGCTTCCTCGTAAAATCTCGAAGGAAGATATGGAGCGGAAGAAGTATAGAAATACCAACGGACGGCGTCGGCGCCCTGTTTGTCGAGAACGGTCCACGGATCGACGACGTTGCCGATATGTTTGGACATTTTTATTCCGTTTCTGTCGTTGACGTGTCCTAATACTATACAATTTTTGAAAGACGATTTTCCGAAAAGAAGAGTAGAAATCGTCAAGAGAGTATAAAACCAACCTCTCGTCTGATCGACGGCTTCGGAAATGAAATCCGCCGGGAAATGCTTTTCGAAAAGTTCTTTATTTTCAAAGGGATAGTGATATTGCGCAAAAGGCATAGAGCCAGAATCGAACCAACAGTCTATAACTTCTTTAACCCTCTTCATCTTTCCGCCGCATTTTCCGCATTTGCACGTAGGCTTGTCGATATAAGGACGGTGAAGTTCGATATCTCCCTCTATTCCGCACGCTTCTTTGAGTTCGGCTTTACTGCCCATAACTCTTATTTCTCCGCAATCTTCGCATACCCAGATCGGAAGCGGAGTTCCCCAATATCTCTCTCTCGAAAGTCCCCAATCGATGACGTTTTCAAGGAAGTTGCCCATTCTGCCCGTTCCTATCGTTTCGGGCATCCAATTGACCGAAGAATTCGAGGCGAGAAGTTGTTCTTTTATAGCCGTGGTCTTTATAAACCAAGTGCTTCTCGCATAGTATAAAAGCGGAGTGTTACATCTCCAACAGAAAGGATAACTGTGTTCGAATAGAAGGTCTTTGAAAAGTTTGCCTTCCGCCTTTAAGTCCGCGATTATCTGTTTATCGGCGTCTTTGACGAAAATTCCCTTATAGGGTGTAACTTCTTCCACAAATCTGCCTCTGTCGTTTACCATCTGAACGAAGGGAAGAGAATATTTTCTTCCGACTTTCGCGTCGTCCTCGCCGAACGCCGGAGCGATATGGACTATACCCGTTCCGTCGGTCAACGTAACGTAATCGTCGCAAGTAACGTAAAAAGCCTTTTCCTTGAAAGTCCCTATCGCATACGGGAACATAGGCTCGTATTCTGCGTATTCGTAGTCTTTACCTTTCTTTTTGCTTACGACTTCATAATCTTCGAAAAGAGTGGGAACGAGCGCTTCGGCGAGAATATAGTTTTCTCCTCCCGAAGTTATTTCGACGTAATCCGACTCGGCGTTCATACAAAGCGCCACGTTTGACGGAAGAGTCCAGGGAGTCGTCGTCCAAACGAGGAAATAAGTATTATCTCTGCCTTTCACTTTAAACTTGACGAAAACCGACTTTTCCTTTACGTCCTTATAGCCTTGCGCCACTTCATGCGAGGAAAGCGCCGTTCCGCAACGGGGACAATAGGGAACTATCTTATATCCCTTATACAAAAGCCCCTTTTCGTTTATGGTTTTGAGCGCCCACCATACCGATTCGATATAATTGTCGTCGTAAGTAACGTAAGGATGATCCATATCCACCCAATAGCCGAGCCTTTCGCTCATTTTACGCCATTCGTTGGTATATTTCCACACCGACTCCTTACATTCTTTTATAAACGGCTCGATACCGTATTTTTCTATATCCTGTTTTCCGTCAAGCCCGAGTTTCTTTTCGATTTCAAGTTCTACGGGAAGTCCGTGAGTATCCCAACCCGCTTTTCTCAGAACGTGCCTGCCTTTCATCGTTTGATAACGGGGAATAATATCCTTCATTACCCTCGTTAAAACGTGTCCTATATGCGGTTTTCCGTTAGCCGTCGGCGGTCCGTCATAAAAGGTAAATTCCTCTCCGCCCTCTCTCTGTTTAACGCTCTTTTCGAAAACGCCGTTTTGATTCCAAAAGTCGATAACTTCTTTTTCTCTGTCCAAAAAGTTAAGCGACGCGTCTACTTTCTTATACATAATTGCCTCCGAATAAAATTTACGCCCGTTCGTCTCATAAAACAAGAGACGAACGGGCTGTCCGCGGTACCACTCTTATTCCGATAAAAATCGGCTCTCCTTTCGCCGTAACGTAGGCAAGCGACCTCGCTTAACGGGAATACCTTTAGGCTCGGCAGTTCGGGAAGGATACCCTCTTTTCTTCTTTCCGTCGGCATTCCACCGCCGCCGACTCTCTGAAGGCGAACGAAAAAAGGACTTGTTTCCGTCATAACTTTTAGCCGAAAGAAAAAATCAAACTCTTTTCTATTCGACTAATATATAATAACAGATTTTTAAAATTAAGTAAAGCAAATTTTCATAATTTACCCCTAAAACGGTTGCAATTTTTTTTATTTTGGTTTAAAATACATATACTGCGCTAGGCGGGGAGTCAGCGGTGCCCTGAACTTGCAATCCGCTATAGCAAGGCCGAATGCTTCCCGAGGCTCGCCCTATGGTTGGCTGCGCGCGGTAAGGCGTGTTGATGATAAGGTCTTATGCAACGGCCGTCCGCGAACCGCGTCAGGATAGGAATATAGCAGCGCTAAACGGTTCCGGTCGTGTGCCATAAGGTTGCTTTATAGGAGCGACCTGCCGCGTTTACGCTTCGGTAGGACAAGTCGAAGGAAGATGCGCAGTTTTTTGATTACCAAGGGGACTTTCTCCCCTTTTTTTATAACCGAAAGGTAACGAACTTAAATGATAGAAACAAATCTCAGTAAAATATTAAGAGAAATATCCGTCAAAAACGACAGGGGCGAAGAAATAACTTTGGTCGGCGCGACTAAATTCGTTCCCGTGGAAAAAATAAACGTCGCAATAAATGCGGGACTTTCTCATATAGGCGAAAATCACGCTCAGGAATTAAGAGACAAATTCGACTTTTATCTTCCCGTCTACAAACATTTTATCGGCAGAATACAGAAAAACAAACTCAAATATATTGTCGGGAAAGCCGATTGCGTAGATTCCGTCGATTGCGTTGAAATTGCCGAAGAAATATCTCTTCGAGCGAAAAAAATCGGAATAATTCAAGATATAATGCTTGAAATAAACCCCTCGTCGGACGAGGCGAAGGGCGGATTTCCGATAAAAACTTTCGACGGCGTTTACGAAAAAATAAATAAACTCGACAATATCCGCATTGTCGGAATTATGTCTATGCTCCCCGAAACCGACGAAGATACGGTCGCTTTACTAACCCGAGAACTGAGAAAAGTTTTCGATAAAATAAAAGCCGAAAACGAAAACATAAAATGGCTTTCGGTCGGAATATCGGGCGACTATAAGACGACGATAAAAAACGGAAGCAATATGATAAGGCTGGGAACGGCTATATTCGGCAAAAGAGATTATAATAAATAAAGGTGAAAAAATGTCGTTTTTTAAATTTATAACGGAAAGCCCGGAAGACAAAACCGAAAAGCAAAGCAAAAAAAATCTTTTCGCCAAGAAAAAACAGCAACCGTCTAACGGAACGATAGATAATTTTTATCCCGCCTCGTTCGACGACGTCGGAACCATAATCGACAAGTTATGCTCGGGAAAACCGGCTATAGTTCATTTAAACGAACTTTCCGACGCTACCGCCCAAAGAGTTATCGACCTTCTCTCGGGCGCCGTATACGCTATAAACGGCAATATGAGCGAACTCGAAAAAGACGTTTACGTCTTTACTCCGAGCGGCGTCAAAACGAATATTTAATTAAATGCAATACGCCCTTCGGGGCGTTTTTTATATCATAAAATTAAGATTACGGCATAAAATTTAATATGATATATTACCTTTTATGTCCTGTTCCTTGCGCCGTAAAACTAAACGGCGAATATATCGGAAAAGCAACGGACAATTATTCGGTTTTCGAAAGCGACGGCGGTTTAATGGAATTATTGCCTCTTTCCTCTTCCTATCTTCCCGTAAACTGTATTTTAGACGACGGCATATCTTCACCGAATATGCGTTTTTTCGACCTCGGCGGAGGGATTTTGATTATTCCCGTTTTCGCTCGTCAACAATTTTCGGATTTTCGTATACTTGCGAAAAAAATTTTCGACGCTCAACCTTCCAAAACGGCTGTAACCTGTTATACCGAAAACGGAGCGAGGATAACGATCGAAAACTCTTTCGGTTTTACAGTTGAAAATTTACCTTTTCTACCCGAAAATATTACCTTTGAACTTATAAAAACCAAGCGAAAAGACTATATTTTTATATCTCTCTCATCATCGAGGTCGGAAGTTCTCGCCTTTTCGCTTCTGCCCGAGCCGAAACTCGAACTCAGAAGAAAAGCCGATTCGTTCGCCGTAAACGGCAATTCCCTTAAACTCGTCGAAAACAAAAACGACGTTTTAAATCATACCGTAACTTCAATCTGGAATTTCGGCGACGAAGTAAAGGCGACGTCTTTTGCCGTCGAAGCCAAAAAAAATCCATACGCTCTTCCCGAAGAACTCTTTAAAATCGCCTTTTTCGAAGAAATTTTAATAGGAGGAAATCCCGAAATTTTTCTCTCCCCATCTTTAAAACCCAAATCAAATTTTTTAAAAGACTTTTTGGGGAATTTCGAGAAAGTCCTCCCCCCTCCGCATTTCAAACCCGCCGAACTCGTTCTGCTTCTTTACAAAGATAAAGCGGCATACGCCGACGTAAAAATGAAAAACGGACTTATCGACGGGCTTACACTCGTTGACAAAGACGAAATATAATGATAAAATTATAGGCGATTATGGAACGGAATTTTAAACTTGTTGAAATATTCGCCGACTTTTTAAATACGAAAGAACTTAAAAAACTTCGCTCGCCCGTGCTTTCTATAATGCAGGCGGGAGTTTCCGACGAAGAAGCGCTACGCATTCTCATTGCGGAAAGCGAGGGCGTAGACTGCGCCGGAAAGGACAAGGAATTTTTTAATAAATACTTTCCTCTTTGCTTAAAAAAACTCGACCAGTCGCCTTATCTTAACGACGAATATCTCAAAAAAATCAGTTTCGACGATATAAAATCGGGCGACTGTAAACTTTTTTACGATTCTTACGCCCCTTACGAGCCTTTCGTTTTCGACGATATTTATTCTTTTTTCGACGGAACTCTCATTCCGAAAATCGGTTTTTTCGAAAATAAATTTTCTTTCCCCGCAATAAGCGAAAATGGAAATATCTGGATGACCGTTACGCCCAACGAAATAAACACTATGCAACCTCTTATACAAAAGGCTTTCGGAAAAATAACTCTTTTAGGGTTGGGACTCGGGTATTTCGCATTTCACGCAGCATTGAGCGATAAAGTCGAAAAAATAATGGTAATTGAAAAAAACAAGTCGATAATCGACTTATACGACGGCTTTTTGAAAAAACAATTTTTAAGCGCCGAAAAAATTTCAATAATCGAAGGGGACGCTTACGAATTAGTCGAAAAGGGAAAACTACCCGAAAGCGATTTCGTTTTCTGCGACCTGTGGCGAGACGTCTCCGACGGCGTAATAGGGTATAAAAGACTGAAAAAAGCCGAGAAAAATTATCCGAACACGAAATTTACTTATTGGATAGAAAAATCGATAAAATTTTATCTGTAATAATTAAATATAACTTTTAGAATTACTCTAAAAATATAACTGTTTGCTATGCAAACAATATCACTTTACTTAAAACTTAATTTATGCAATCAACTATAAAAGACGGTCAATCCGACCGTCTTTTACTATTATTCAAATTCATTTATATCTACGACTCTTCTTTCTTCCCTCGCTCTTTCAGCGGCGTAAACGACGTAATGTCCGCTTACGGAATCTTCGATAGTCGTAGTCGACGACGACACGCTTTCCCCCTGCAAATATCTGACGAGATCTTCATTTTTTAGTGTTGTTAATGCAACAAACAAGGACTTGATTTTCTCAAATTCTTGTTTGTTATGTCTATAAGTATATTTCGTAAAACGCTACGAATTATTCACTTCTCAACTTTTTGTATATTTAAAAATCAAACGGATCGTTTTCGTCGTTCTTTCTTCTTTTAGTAGAATTATCCTCTCTTTCTCTCGCAAAGTCGTCGAAAGATCGTTTTGACGCTTTGTCTTCCCTGCGCTTTATTATCGCCCTTATGCCGAGAAATGCGACGTATGCTCCTGCGGCAAAGAATATCAATCCGAAAATAATAAGGGGAAATGCACTGCTTCCTTCTCTCGAAAACACTTCGTCCATATCCCTTATATATATTGAAAAAGTTATTCCCGTCCTGTCCTTAAACTCTTGGAGTTGTGGCATAAGATAAGTTTGGTCTATATTCATATATTCGGCTTCGTTTTCATAGCGAGGGGAATATTTATCCTCAAAAGGAAGATAAAAATTACTTTCGTATCCCAAACGCTCTATTGCGTCAGCCGTTTTGGAAAGAGATAATCTGAATGCGTTAAGCCCGGAATTGGTATAAGCCGTCGGCATTTGATTATCGAACTCCTTGCCGAAAAAGGTCTTATCCCCTCCGAACATCTCCGTTATCTGAGGTTTTATATTGTTTCCGACTATTGATATCTGATAATAGCCGTCCTTTTCGTCGGGACTCGTAAGCAAAACGAAGAGTATTTCATTTTCGTCCGCTCCGTAGTATTCGGCGTATTTATTCATTGCAAGGTCAACAAAAGTCGTTTCGTTATAATCTATATCCGTCGAACGGGGATTTATAATACCGGTAATACCCATCGTAAAAACGAATATCCCTACTCCCATAAAAATGAGAGGCATAAAAACTATCGACAATATACTCGATATTATTCCGCCACCGAAAAAATATACTCCTCCTCCGCGATGATCGCCGTGAAAACCGCCGCCACCGCCTCCGCTGAATCCTCCGCCGTGGAAGCCTCCGCCTCCACCGCCGCCGCCTACGCTCGGCATACTAGCTACCTCCGAAAATAATAATTTACTAAATTATACCACTTTACTTTTTTTTAGTCAACGCCGAAAATAAAGTAAAAGCGGAATTTTCGACGAATAATCGATAATTCCGCTTCTCTCTTTTTATCAATCTGCCAAAATAAGATGACCTTTTAAAATCAGATACACGAGATCGATCACGTTAAGCACCCAACCCCATCCGACGACGAGGAACAAGATAAACACTACGACGTGAAGAAGGCTCTTAGTTCTGAGCATAACCGAAAGTCTTACGAGCAATTCGACTATCCAACCTACGAAAGGAATAATAAGAAGAATAACTTTAAGTAAAGTCGATTGGCTGTTAAACCACTTATCAAAATTCATAATACGTCTCTCCTTTATTTATTTGTAAGAAATCTTACGTTTATATTATAGCAAAAATATATAGTAAAAGCAACTTATTTTAAAAAATTCAGTATAAATTTACAAATAGAAGTCAAAAAATATAAACGGTTAGCCTAAAACAAAACTTGAATACAAATTCATCCTGCAAAAACTCGCCTAAAAGGGCGAAAAAGACAAAACTTCGGCGAGTTTAACTTTATTTTCATTCGGCTATCCAAAGGAGTAAATTATGAATCCATTTAACGAAAACGCTAAAAAACCCGAAAATTATCTTGAAAACCTGAAATCACTCTACCCCTCTTCATACGATAAAAATCAAGCGTCGCCATATACGAAAGCGAGAATTATTCTCGCCGTCGGAGGGGAATACGAAGCGAACTGGTTTTCTCATCAGTCAATGCGGTGTGTTCAAGACGCCGATTTAAGAAGAGATTTATCCCTTACCCGCTTTATCGAAAAAGAACAACAACAAAAACTGTCTATGTTAAAACCGCCCGACGAAACGGCGCTCGAAACGACTATCGCATACGAACAATTGGCGGTAGACCTTACTGCCGAAATGGCTCAGAAGGAACTTAATTTCAACGTTAAAAAAGCGCTCGATTTTGCTCTTTTGGAAGATTTCGACCACCTTTACCGCTACGCCGACCTGCTCGATATGGACGACGGTATACACGCCGAAAGACTTGTCGGTAAATACACCGAAATAATGCCCGGCAGACCAACTCACGCTCACCACAGACATCCGTTCGACAACGTTAAACAACCGATAATCGGAAAGCAAAACAACACACAGACCAATTTAAACACCATGATAATAACAGCCGCCGAACAACAAACGATGAATTATTATATGAATCAAGCGGCGTTTTATAAAAACGACAGAGGAAGAAAACTCTTCGAGGAAATAAGTTTCGTCGAAGAAGAACACGTCACGCAATATGGCTGTCTTATAGACTCTTCGCTCGACTTTTTCGAAAAACTTTTATGGCACGAGTATTCGGAATGTTTCGTATATTACTCCAATTTTTCTACGGAAACGGACGTCAATATAAAAAAGATTTGGGAATTATGTCTTGAAACCGAAATATCCCACCTTCACAAAGCCGTCGAACTTCTCCGCAAATACACCGGAAAAGATTATACGGAAGTAATTGCTTCGCCCGAATTCCCCGAACCGCTTTGCCTTCACGAAAACGTCGACTACGTCAGAGATATTTTAAAGACGACCGTGCAGTTTACGGGCGACGGGGAGGACTATCAAAGCGTCAACAACCTTGAACTCGAACACAGATTTTTCTCCTATAACGGAGTATTCACCGCTCCTATAAAAGAAGAACCCGGTCATAAAGTAATTAAAGACAGAATCGAAGAATGCGGCGAAGATTATCGATACGAAAGAGATGAAAATCCCGTATTTAAACTTCGTAACAGAAAGGACGACGATACCGAAATAGGAATAAATCCCGACGCCGCCCCGTCCACAGCCTTTAAACCTCTTTAAAATTTTTCAAAAATTAATGCATACCGTTTTTCCTTATTTCCGCTCCTATCGCTTGACGCAAGGGGCGGTTTTTATTAAAAACCGTTCTATAAGTCGTTTAATTTCAACTCTACCGCAAGTAGAATTGAAAATTTTAACTCTACTTTCAGATTTTCTTCATTTCTATTTTTAAACTCCGATTGTAGAACAAATATCGGCGGTATATGTAGTATAATACAAATATATCAGTTACGCTTTGATATTAAAAAGACGAGGCTTTAATATGAATGACTTTATACTCAGTTGTTGTTCCACCGTCGATCTTACCGACGAATACCTTAAAAACAGAGGTATAGTTTACATTCCGTTTCATTATACCTTGGGCGACAGAGATTACCTCGACGATATGGGAAAAACTATGCCCCTTTCTCATTTCTATAAAGAAATGGTCAACGGCAAAATGACAAAAACCGCGCAAGTCAACGCAGAAGAATACTACGCCCATTTCGAAAAGTTTGCAAAAGAGGGAAAAGACGTCGTCCACGTCACTCTTTCTTCGGGACTTTCGGGAAGTTATAATTCGGCTTTGATTGCAAAAAGGCAGATAGAAGAAAAATATCCCGTTAAAATTTACGTCGTAGATTCGCTCGGAGCGTCATCGGGATTCGGTCTTTTAATGGAATACCTCGCAACAATGAGAGACGAGGGAAAATCCGCCGAAGAAATAGCGAAATGGGCTGAAGAAAACAGGCTTAATTTTCATCATTGGTTTTTCTCGACTGATCTTACGTTTTACGTCCGAGGAGGAAGAGTTTCCAAAGCGTCGGGGTGGTTCGGAACTTTGCTTAAAATCTGTCCTCTCCTAAATATGAACGACGAAGGAAAACTCATTCCCCGCCATAAAATAAGAGGGAAAAAGAGAGTCAGCGAAGTTATCGTTGAAAAAATGATTGAACACGCCGAAAAAGGAGCAGAATACGACGGCAAATGCTTTATAAGCCATTCCGACTGTTTAAACGACGCTCTTATAGTCAAAAATCTCGTTGAAGCAAACTTCCCCGCCCTCAAAGGCAAAGTCGAAGTTTTTGAAATCGGAACGACGATAGGCAGTCACACAGGACCGGGAACGGTTGCTCTTTTCTTCGTCGGAGACAAGAGAACGAGATAAAACAGATTTATAGGCGTATAAAACTTTCGACCGTGTTTTAACTTTTTTCCAAAAAAAACATTTGCAAAACAAATAAAAATATGGTAAAAAAATCGATAGTGAGTAGTCGATAAGGCGTAAGTCCAACTAATGTTGGGCTTGCGCTTTTTTGTATAATGAAAACCACGCGATAGTCGCGTGGTTTTCATTATACAAAAAAATCAGACCTTACGTTGCGTCTGATTTTTTCTTTAATTAACAGTGTAATTTTCTATAAATTTTTGACGTTTCAAAAATCTATATGGTTTAATATACTATGTAAAACAATCTGTATTTTCCTTCGTTTACCATTTTTGAAAGAGATTTCGTCAACTTGTTTCTCGTTTCGTCGGGCATCGTTGCAGCTCTTAAATTTATTTCGTCGGCAACTATTTGTCCGAGAGGTCTGCCGAATACGTTAACGTTGGTAAGTCCTACGCTCTCCGCCTGTTCTTTAACGAAGCGAACGAACTCCTCACATTGTCTTTTGGTCCCCGAAAGAGGGCTTATAGTCGTTTTAACGCCTATTTTTATAACGTGAACACTTTCGGTTTCGGCGGTTATTTTTACTCCGTATCCCGCTCCTTTACGAACGACTTCCGGCTCAGAAACGACTGCGTCCGAATAATCGGGAACAACTATCCCGTATCCCTTTTGTTCGGCTTCTTTTATGCCTTCTTCTATTTTGTCGTATTCTCTCTTTTTCAAAGCGAGTTCGCTGACGACGCTCATAAGTTTATATTCGCCGTCTACGTTTTCTCCGACCGCTTCGCCTATAACGTCGTAAAACAGGCTTTTATCCGTATTAAGATAGACCTTTACTTTTCCTTCGCCGGCTACGACTTCCGTCCTTTCGGGAATTATTTTTTCGACAGAGGCTGCTGCCTCTTCGAAAACACCCATATCCTTCATCTTGACCGCTTTAACCGCCGCAAGTTTTACAGCCTCTATGATTTTTCCTACCGTCTTGCTTTCGGGAGGCATAGTTTTCAGCCATTCGGGCAATTCGACGTCGACGGTTTTAAGGGGAAATTCTTCGAGCGCTCTTTCAAACACCATAGCGAATTTATCTTCGCCGTCCTCTAAGACGTTCATTCTGACGGGCTTTACACCGTATTTTTCTTCCAACCTTACGGCAAGCGCTTTACACTCTTCGCTTTCGGGCGTTGCGCTGTTGATGACTACCGAAAAAGGCTTGCCTATCGCCTTTAACTTTTCTATCGTTTTTTCTTCCGCGAGGACGTAATTTTCTCTCGGAATTTCAGTAATGGTTCCGTCGGTAGTAACGACTATTCCTATCGTCGAATGTTCGGAAATAACCTTTTCGGTGCCGAGTTCGGCGGCGTCGTTAAAGGGAATCGGGTTGTCGCTCCAAGGAGTTTTGACCATTCTCGGACTGCCGTCCTCCTCGTAGCCTATCGATCCGTCGACGATATAACCGACGCAATCTATGAGCCTTATTTTTGCGGTTGTCTTATCCTTAAAAGTAACGCTAATCGCTTCGCCGGGAATAAATTTCGGCTCCGTAGTAGTTATAGTTTTTCCCTCTCCCGAAAGGGGCATTTCGTCGGTCGCTATTTTCTTTTTGTTTTTAGCCGAAATATTCGGAATTATAAATAATTCCGTAAACCTTCTTATAAACGTCGATTTTCCCGTTCTTACGGGACCGACGGCCCCGACGTAAATATCTCCGTCTGTTCTCTTCGCTATATCCTTATACACGTCATATTTTTCCATTAAAAAAACCTCCCACTCGTAAAACGGAAAAACCTTACGATACAGTATACGGGAGATTTTTTGCTTTTATGCCATTAAATTGAAAATAACTTAAATTATTCGTCGTCGCTCTTTTGTCTTGTGAAAAGTCTTATCGGCGTTCCCTCGAAACCGAAAGATTTACGAAGAGTATTTTCCAAAAATCTCTTATACGAAAAATGCATAAGTTCAGAATCGTTGACGAAAAAAATGAAGGTCGGCGGACAAACCCCATCCTGCGTAGCGTAATAAATTTTAAGTCTTTTACCGTTTTTCGTCGGAGGTTCAGTCGCTCTTACGGCGTCGACCAAAACGTCGTTAAGCGTCCCCGTGGTTATCCTCTTCTGCGAATTTGCGTAGACTTCTTCGCAAAGACTTAAAACTTTATTTACTCTCTGTCCGAATTTTGCCGAAATATATACAGATTTAAAATAATCCATAAACGAAAGTTCGTTTTTAAGTTTATCCTGAAATTCGTTTATCGTGTGGGTATCTTTTTCTATCAAATCCCACTTATTCATTACTATGACCGAGGGCTTACCCTGTTCGTGAACGTAACCGGCGATTTTGACGTCTTGTTCTGTAATTCCCACGGACGAATCTATAACTATAAGGCAAACGTCCGCCCTTCTTATAGCGCCGAGTGAACGGAGAACGCTGTAATATTCGAGGTCTTCCTCGACCGCTCTCTTTCTTCTTATACCTGCCGTATCTATAAGGACGTATTTCTTTCCGTCAACGGTAATAGGCGTATCTATTGCGTCGCGAGTAGTTCCGGCAATATCCGAAACGATAGTCCTGTCGTATCCGAGAAGTTGGTTTGTCAATCTCGATTTCCCGGCGTTAGGCTTTCCGACTATTGCTATTTTAAGTCCTTCGTCCTCTTCTTCATCTTCAATACTTTCGAAATCGGCGCACACTTCGTCTAAAAGGTCGCCCAATCCTTGCGATTGTTCCGCCGAAATACCGATAGGCTGTCCGAGTCCCAATTCATAGAAATCAAAAAGAATTTCTTCTTTGTAATTATCGAGTTTATTTACTGCGAGGACAATGGGTTTCCCGGATCTGCGAAGCATCGCCGCGACGTCGTAGTCGGCGGCGGTAAGCCCAGTTTTAGCGTCGCAGAAAAATATTATTACGTCTGCGCTTTCTATCGCTATATCCGCTTGCTTTTTGATATGTTGCCACATTTCGTCGGTAGATTTAAGTTCTATTCCGCCCGTATCTACGAGCGTAAAGGTCTTTCCGCACCATTCGGCATCGCCGTAAAGTCTGTCGCGCGTTACGCCGGGCGTATTTTCCACTATGGATATTCTCTTGCCCGTAACCTTATTGAAAAAAGTGGATTTACCGACGTTCGGTCTGCCTACGATGGCGACTAACGGTTTACTCATTTTATACCTCCGTTTTGCCGGATAACGAAGCAAAAAATCCCTCTCCGCTACCGTCCGATATTATTATTTTTTTGCCCGTTTTTTCAGCCATTTCTCCGACGGTCATACCGTCGAGAAAAATATCCGATTTCTCCTTTAAAACGTGTTTGGGAATAACTATATTTTCGTATTCTTCCGTAAAAGAATTCGCCGCTTCAACGAGATCTCCTCCCGTCAAAAGCCCCGTGCAATTTACGCTCGAACCAAAAAATTTATTTTCCACGGGAAGAACGAAAACTTTAAGTCCGTCGACGTAATTTTCGACTATCCTCGCCATTTTATCGATAAAAGGATAAGCCGACGTTCCGACCAAAATCAAAGCCCTCATTTTATTTTCACGCTTTTCAAGGCTCTCTATAAGTTCTTTTTTGAACTTCGCCGTCATTCCGACGCCGTTTTCGATTTGCGGAAATTCGCCGTAAAATTCATAGTCCTCAACTTCGATACCCGCTCTGAAATAAAACTCGTCGGCAGGCTGAATAAAGTTTATTCCGAACTCTTTATTCAGCGACCTTATGAGTTTAATAACTTCGAGCGCATATTCTTTATCTATATCCCTTATCTTAGTCAGGTTTTCTCTGAACTTCGTCATTCCGACGGGAACTACAGCCATAGTGCGGACGTTTGGATAAAGCTTAAATAATTCCCTTGCGGAATATTCGAGTTCCTTTCCGTCGTTATAGTCCCTCGCCATAACTATCTGCGTGTTCATTATTATTCCGTGTTCGGCAAAACGCTTTATATAGTCGATCGTTTTATCGGCGAAACGGTTTCTCATCATCTGTTTTCTGAGTTCGCCGTTCATCGTATGCACGGAAACGTATAACGGACTTAATTTAAGCCTTATTATTCTTTCTGCGTCCTCTTCCGTAATATTAGTAAGCGTTACGAAATTTCCGCACAGAAAACTTTGTCTGTAATCGTCGTCTTTGACGTAAAGGGTTTCTCTCATACCCTTCGGCATTTGGTCTACGAAACAAAATATGCAGTTATTGTGGCAGGTCCTTATTTCAAGGTTATCGTTTTCGAAAATCAGTCCCATTCGCTCGTCGTCGTCTTTTTCGATTTCGCAGTCCGAAACGTCGCAGTTCGTCTGCCTTACCGTTATTACGAACTTTTCTTTTGCGTCGTAATAAAGATAATCAAGAATATCGACTGCTTTATGATGATCGAATGCTACTACCTCGTCGCCCTTTCTTAGTCCTAATTCTCTGCCTATTCCGCCTCTTTCGACGGATTTGATTTTCAACATATTATTTTAAATGATATTTTTTATTTATAAGATTGAATATTTCGTCCGCCGCCTTTTCCGAACCGAACGGCGGCGCGTTTTTAGCCGCATCTTTCATTTTTAAAAATTCTTCACTTCCGTTCATCGCCTTCTTTATGAAGTCCACGCAAGCGGAAGCGGTGAAAATTTTCTTGGTATTTCCTACGTTTATATAATGTTGCGCAATTCTGTCCTCTATATAGTTGGCGCAATGGGTAACTATCGCCGGATGTCCGAAGAAAGTCGGCTCCGCTATGCCGTTTCCGCTTTTCCCGAAATAAAGATCGGAAGCGGCTATATATTCGAGGATATTTTCCAAAAATCCGAAAACCCTCAGATTAGTCTGCCCTTTAGTCGTAAGAGACGAAAGATTTTTATATACCTCTTCGTTCTTTCCGCATACGGCGATAACGTTTATCGGAAGATCTTCGTCAACGACTTTCTTGCAAAGGCTCTCCATAAGTCCTATTCCGTATGCTCCATCCATTACGAGGATGGTAAACCTTTGGTCTATGCCCAATTTTTCCCGAAGTTTCGTCTGGTCTTTTTCGACCTCGAATGCCTCTTTTCTTATTGCGAAAGGAACAAGTTTAAAGTTGTCCTTATTGAATCTCCAAAAGCACCTTTTCGCCGTCTTATACCCCTCTATCGCCGAAATCATCGTAAGGTCGGACGGATAGCGGAAACAGCCGTTGACGTGAGCGTCCGGAACGTATACGACGGTCAAAGGCCTGTCTTCCTTAATATGCATCGCAACGTAGTTGGTTGCCCAATGCGTGCTTACGACGACGTCGGGTTTTAAATTTTTCATCGCAACGAGCGAATCTTTATAACCTTGCTTATCTATTCCGTTGACGACGAACCACGTCGACACGTGCGAGCCGAACAATACGTTGAGAAAACTCGCTCCCCAACCGGTAAACAAATGAGTATTGTATAATTTTACTTGATCCGCCATGAAAGTTTCAAATTTGCGCATACTTTCCGTCGCATTGTCCTTATAAAAGTCTGTTCTTACTACCTCGCATAAATCACCGTATTTCTTTTCAAACGCGTCGGCAATGCTCCTTTCGGTCATTATATGTCCGAAACCTGCTTCAACAAACGGAAAAATAACCCTCGGCTTTTTCATTTTAATATAATGCTCCTATTTTAATAAAGATATGTTTGTAATTATTATAGCACATATTTTTATAAAAATCAATAATTTGAAAAACTTTTATCAAATGAAAGTAAACTCGTTTAGGGTTAAATAAAAACGACGTTCGAAAACCGAACGCCGAAAAAATTTTTTATTTTTATTCGCCTTTGAACGGCAACAAAGCGGCAACTCTCGAGCGCTTGATAGCCGTAGAAAGAAGTCTTTGATGTTTAGCGCAAACACCGGTCATACGTCTGGGAAGAATTTTTCCCTTTTCGGTAACGTATTTCTTAAGTTTCGCAACGTCTTTATAATCTATAGCCTCGACCTTTTCCACGCAGAAAGCGCAAACCTTTCTTCTCGGCGCCTTTCTGATAGGTTTCTTGGCAACAGCAGTAGTCTTTTCTTCCATTTCAGTTTACTCCTTATAAATTTTAGAACGGTAATTGATCGTCGTCGACTTGTTCGAGAACGGGCTTGGTCGCCGCTCTCGACGCTCTCGGCGCCGAAACGACAGCCTCGTCCTCCGACGAGTCGTTTTGATTACGGACGGAAAGGAACTCTACTTCGTTCGCTATAATATCGGTAACTTGACGCTTGTTTCCGTCTTTATCTTCATAACTGCGGTTCTGTAAACTTCCTACCACAGCAACTTTACTTCCCTTCTTTAAATATCTGCCGCAATTTTCGGCTTGAGTTCTCCAAACGGTAATATTGAAAAAATCGGTCTGGCGTTCGCCGTCGCTTCCGGAATACGGTCTGTTGACCGCTAAACCGATACGGCAAAATACCACGCCGCTTCCCGTTTCGGACATTTCGGGGTCTCTCGTTAAATTTCCGATAAGATATACTTTATTCATAAGTTCCTCCGTATTTTTTAAAGTTTGGTTATCATACTTCTAATGACGTTTTCGGTAATACCCATAACTCTGTTCAATTCCTGAACGGCGCTGGGATCGCTTTCGAACGACATCAAAACGTAGAAACCTTCCGACTTGTAGTTGATGGGATAAGCGAGTTTCTTAACTCCCCACTTATCGCTCTTTTCCACTACTCCGCCGCTGTTCGTTACGACATTTTCGAATTTAGCGACTAAACCGTCTCTTTCTTCGTCGTTACAAGCAGCATCCAAAATGTAGAGAGCTTCGTACTTGTTCATTTTTTTTACCTCCCGGACTTATTCGGCTTGACGGACTTTGCCGCAAGCAAGGTTTTGCTTATCGGATTTCTCCTAAAAGCTTATTATAAGCATAATTACACTTATAATATATAAAATTATACAAAAATTTCTTAATGCTGTCAAGCGTTTTAATACACTTTGCGGGGCAATTTGCCCCGCAAAGGTGGTCTTTTAAGGATTTACGACGGGGATATTGCTCGTCGCCGCTCCCATACAGTTCATTACTTCATCCATCGTAAGAGATTTCCAGAATTCTTCGACGTTATTTGCAGCCGCCGCTTTATCCTGAACGGCTTGACTGAAATTGTTTTTATAAACGTTGCTTCTTGCCATATTATAGATAGTGTTGAAGTTATCGTTCATATCAGAACTGTCTATGACGCCGCAATCCGCAAGTTTTCCGAGCGTCGCCTTGTTCATACTCGATTTCAAAGCGGAATCGATATTAGAAAGGCTTACGCCGTCGTAACCGGTTTCAACTTCCGTCGTATCGGGATCGTCGTATCCTTCGAGTATAGATATCGGCGACGTCGCCTCGAACAAGGATGCGTCTAATATTTCGGCGCTTCTGAGTTGGGACAAGCTCTTGCTCTTAATAAGAGTCGTCATATGAGCGGGAAGATCTCCGAGTTTCCAGCCCTCGTCAAGTAAACTTATAAATCCGCTTGAAGGCATTTCTTTAACTCCGTCGTTATCATCGTCTTTACCGAAAATATCGAGGACGGTCATAGTTTCTTGAAGTTTAGATATAAGTCTATCCGAGAAGTCTTCAGTCGAAAGGTCGGCAACAGTAAAGTCTGCCATACATGCGATCATATTCGACGGCTGATTATCGGAAGAATCATACCATTTTCCGTCGTCTCTCTTGGTGTAACCCATAACCTTACCCAAAGAAATATTATTGATTTCGGAGGTCAGATTATTGAGAGGCGTATCTTGAAGAAGTTTGACTATCGCAGGCGAATTATCGTCAACGGTTATTACGTCGCCGAGTTTAAGAGAAGAAATCTTATCCTGAATATCGACTTCACCGTTTAATATCTCGCCGAGCGGAGTCATCGCTATAACGCCCTGCGCTCCGGTAACGATAGACATCTTAGTTCCGCTACCGTAATCTATACCGTTTACGCTATCCTCTTCGAGCCATGTATTTACTTTTCTACCCCATACGCCGTGAGAAGGTCTGACGACGTAATAATACTCTTCGGTATTGCTCTTATAGAAGATTTCGCCGTTTTCTTTATAATACACCCCGGCGGAACTATCTTTTTCAAGATAATCGTCGCTTTCCGAAGATAGATAATATCCGTTATCTTCCGGCTCATCACTTGCCGGCGTTTCTTTTATGTAGACTTGCGTCTTCTTCATAAGTTCGCCGACGTAAAGGTCTCCTAAGACGTCGTTGATATCGAATCTGCCCTCTAAAACGTCGTTCATCTCAACGCTCGCTATTCTCTGATCGAGAACGTCAGCTACGACCAAAACACCGTTTCTTTCTTTCATCCACTTATTGAGCGACTCATCGTAAGTATAACCCATTATATCGCCGAGACCTAAGCCGTCGAATACGGCGTGAAGGTTGATACCGTTTTGAATAGTGTCTTTAAGTATGATAGTATAAAGTCTTACAAGGAGAGGACTCGTTTCTCTGTTGGCTTCCGTATCGGTATCTTTATACCAATAATCAACGACTTCTTCTCCGCCAACCGTCTTATAGACGGCAGTGTAACTCATTGCGTCGCCGAGAGAAAGGTCTCCCAATATCTCGCCTATCATATCGTTCGACTTAATGACCGAAACAATGGATTTTCCGACCAGGTTAGCCTCTATTCCCTTCGCAGCCTTACCGTCTTTTACCCATTTATCTTCGTCGGTATGTTCGTAACCCATAAGTTCGCCGAAAGTGGTATCTCCGAGAACGGTTGTAAGTAAGTCGTCGGAATTTATAAGGTCGTTAATGGTAAGTTTTACGAGATTTCTCTCAATTCCGCTCGCCTCGACTCCGTTCTTTCTCCAAACACCGTCTTCGCAGAGTTCGTATTCGAGTATATCTCCGATATAAACTCCTCCGAAAATCTCCATAAGATCGACGTCTTGATCTATTATCTGAGCGACGGTTATTTCGTAAAGTTTACCGAATATTACATCCTGAAGATTTCCCTTGACGGAAACCTCTTCGTCGTCGACGTTATACCATACGTTTTCGTCCTTATGGTATCCGAAGAATTCCCCGACCAAAATATCGCCGAATTTATCGTAAATCACACCGCCTATCAAATCGTCCGAATTTTCGTAAATATCTCCGACGGTAACGGCGTTAAACAATCTTTCCGCTATCCTTACATAAGCCTTTTCCGCAGTCCATACTCCATTTTCATCTTCCGTAAGAACGCAGTCGTTCGCTTCAAACGTTCCCTTTACGAAGTCGCCGATAACCATACCGAGCGTCATATCGAAGTAGTGTTCGTCTGCCAAGTCGCGCATTTCGTCAATTCCGCCTCTTAACGCATTGTATATTTCGGTAACCGGGATATTCAAAGTTTCGCTCAATACCCATTTAAGAGTATCTTTAAGTTTATACTCTCCGTATTCTTCGAAGTTTTCAAACGCGTAACCCGTAAGGTTTATTCCGAGAGGATCGGGTAACTTCTTCAATAAGTCGTATACGTAGTCGCCGAGAGGCATCGGGAAGTATTTGTCTTCGACAAACGAAATTATACCGCCGAATCCGCCCCTTGCCGCGTCGTATATCTCTCTTATTCTGAGGTTTAAGGTTTTATCCATAAGCGCTTTAAAGTTTGCTCTTAAAGAATATTTTCCGTTTTCCTCGAAGTTTTCGTATGCGTAGCCCGTAACTTTAAGTCCGACAGCCGACGGAACTTTCCTTAACAAATCGTAAGTATAGTCTCCGACG
>CADBUU010000082.1 GCA_902797945.1 uncultured Eubacteriales bacterium
GACCGGGCGAATTTAACGTAGTCGGAATTTTCTTGATCGATCATATAACGCCTTAACCACTTCATAAGGTTCGCGACCGAAGGAAGAGCGAGCGATACGATAGGAAGAACGTACATATATATATTTTCTTTCGTCATATCGAACGCCGTAGGCAAACCGAACAGTTTGTTTCCTATCGCTTTAAAGATAAGTATGTAAGCAAGCGAAGGCACCGCAATTATGAAAATTATATATATTGTACCGATCTTATCCGCGATCTTATCCTTTTTCCTTGCCATAAGTATGCCCAAAGGAATACCGAGCAAATAGGCGATAGCAACCGCGATAATACCGATCACAAAAGAAAATCCCATACTCGATTTACTTGCTTTAAGCGAAGAAACGTTGGTGTAATCGTCTACGAATTTCAAAGAATAAGTTTCCCCGCCGAGAGCGAGAGATCCTTCCTGATAAACGGCGGAATGAAGATCGTCCGAAGAAAAGATCACGTTTCCCGTAGGATAATTTACTTCTTGTTGAACGATACTTCCCTGACTGTCGGTCATCGTATTGTAAACGTCGATACCGCGGTTTACGGAATATGAAGTTCCGAGTTGAATGGTTATCAGATTTTGATGAATAAACGGAAACTTATTGTCGAAATATAATAAATACTTGTGCTTGGTTCCGTTGCCCATTATCGCGGGCGAAAAGACGTTGCCTCCGTAAGCGGGATCGAACAAGGTAAAAGTAATTCCCCTGTCTCCTACGTCGCCCTTCGCGTAATGGATATTATCAAACATAAATATTCCTGTAAAATAATTCCAAATACGCGTTAAAACGGGAATATCTTTTACGGCGAATAATTGTTGAGTTCCGCCGTCGATAACTTTATTTTTATATACCTGCGCGTCAAGGCGCATTACCGTATAATTTTTAGATTGATAAAAGCGA
Source organism: uncultured Eubacteriales bacterium (assembly GCA_902797945.1). GTDB lineage: Bacteria > Bacillota > Clostridia > Christensenellales > Borkfalkiaceae > UBA10281. Next base: position 934 of record CADBUU010000082.1, read on the forward strand.
GTAAACTCTTCGACGTATTTTTGCGTAAGTTCGCTATCTTTGTCTGCCGTTCTGCCAATACTCGCCGCTTTTTTGGACGTTTCGGCGTCGAGTTCGCCGTCAGATGCTTTTTGGGACAAATATTCGGAATAAGGAACGTAGTCGAGATATCCGTATTGTTCCCAAACCCTGTACTTATAAACAGACCTGTCGTTGCTCTTCAATTTAGAAAACTGACCGTCGCTCATAAAAATGGTGTTTCTGTCCATTAAAGAGTATATAAGTATCATAACGATAGCGACGACAATAATTATTGAAATCAAGCCGTGCAAAATACGCCTTAATAAATACTTTAACATAAAACCTCATATCATTGCAATAGAGAGGAGAGATAAAACCCCTCCTCTCTAAACAATTTACCGTATAAATTTACCGTAAATAAACCTATTTTAGAAAAGACTCAAAGAAATCGTCATATAACCGTCGCCATCGCCGAGGAAGGTGTCGAGATAGGTCTGAGGATCACCGTAGTCGGGGCCCCATCCGGAATAGTTGGACAAGTCGTAGTTCATTCTCCAACCTTCGTCGTTATAATAACCGAAGTTATAATAATCATCGGCGGTAGTGGCTTCAACAAGATTTACAACGACTTTCGATCCGAGAGCGCTCTTGATCGATTGCTGATAAACGTTTGCTCTTGCCTTTCCGACAGCGCTTCCATAATAATAGAAGTCAACGTAGATGGGATTTTCTTCACTTATATCAACGCCTATTTGAGCGAGTTCCGCGATAGCCTTATCGAGTTCTGCCTTAGCGGCGGTAGGATTATGCCAACCGTCGTAACCGTCGGAACTTCCGATTCCGCCGTCGGCTTCGTCATTCCAAACTTTCATAGCGTAGCCGTCCGCGTCGATCTGCGCTTGCATGATCTTACCATAGTAAGTACCGGTTTTGAACGTGGTCGCTTTGCCGTTGATAGAAACCGTGGTGTCTTCACTGAGAACAACGAATACGCCGGGCGTATAAGAGTTACGAAGAGAAATCGCCGCGAGATCTGCTCCGACAGATGCTCCGTTGTAGGAAATTCTGTCTACAGCCATATCGAGAGCCAAACGGAAATGTTGATTCAAAAGCGCGGTCTGAGCCCTCTTTTTCTGTTCTTCCGTCTTGGGAGAAGGAAGAGCGCCGTCCTGAGTGTTAGCGAACGAAATTCTGTTGATATTTACCCAGTTCATATACGAAGTCGAATCGGTATCGGTAACGTATACATAGGTATCAAAAATATTTTTGCTATTATAATTTTCGGTTTTAGCGAGCGCCAAAGCGTCGGAGTTAAGACCGGAACCGTCGGTGGTTCCCGCTTTCGCGTCTTCATAAGCCTTAGTAGTTATAGAACCGTCGTTATATTTCCAAATTATTTTCTTCGCATTGACCTTCGCCGCATTCCAATATTTTTCGTTAGCGGTGAATTCAATGGTGTTCTTTGCGGTATTGTTAGTTACGGTGTAAGGTCCGCAATACGCGATATGTCCGGAATCCTTACCATAGTTATAATCTTCAGCCGTCGCGTTGTATTCGCTGCCGAATTTACCGCCTTGGGATTGATAATAACTTCTGCTCATCGGAGCGAACAATCCGTAAGTAAGCATAGACATAAAGTACGAGCAATCGTCGGTAAGCGTGTACACGACTTTATTGCCTTCCGCCTTAACGCCTACTTCGTTAAACCCCGCTTCGCCGGCAAGATATTCTTCGACGCCGACAACTATACCGGAAACAAGACTCTGAAGTCCGCCTTTTGCGTCGAGCATATGCTGGAAGCCCGCTACGAAGTCGTCTGCGGTTACGTCGGCAACTTTCGTTCCGTCTTCATCGACCCAAACCTGGTTGCTGCGAATGGTAAACGTATAAGTCTTGCCGTCGGCAGATTTAGTCCATTCGGTCGCAAGAGCGGGTTGAAGTTGATTTTTGCTATCGTATTCTACAAGACCGTCGTAAGTGTTTACGATCGCTTCGCTGTCCGCCGCCTTAGAAGTCGCTAAAACGTCCCAAGTCTGAGGATCGGAATTGTAAGCGAGAGAATAAGAATCTTGCAATTCATAGCCGTGATCGGTAAGATATTTCTTCGCCGCTTTTTCATAGTCCGCGGAAGTTTCGGCGTCGGCATACAAACCTTTAAGAGCCGCGCGGTCAGCGGCGGTTATAAGTTCGGTCGCAACGATAGCCTGATGATATCTCGTATTATCATTACCCCACATTACGGAAGAAATAGTCTTCGGAGCAACTCTCGTGATAGCGTAGTTACCGCCTTTTGTGGTGGTGGGAAGCATAACGCCCGTTTCAAGGAGTTTCGCTTCGGCAATAGCCATCAAAGCGTAACGCTCGGAAAGAGTATCCGCTTCAAAAGCCTTCGCGTACGCCTCGGCGAAATCACCGAGTACGTAATCGTAGATCGCTTCAGATCTTTCCATATAAGAAACGGTATCGATCTCGCCGTCTTCGTTATACTTAACTTCGGGAAAGTTGGGTAAAGAATAAGTAGGATCGTCGGTCTTGCCGGTATCGGTCGCCGTATTAGGCGTCGTATCGGTATTCGAAGCATCTCCGCCACCGCACGCAGCGAACGCCGAAGTTGCCATGGCAAGTATAAGCGGCATCGCTAAGAATTTTAATTTCTTGTTCATTTTGTTTTATACCTCCTGTTTTGATAAAACATTTAACCTTTCTTTAAACTTTTTATAATTAAGATATTTTTCATTTGCGTTAAAGCAAATGAAAACCGAGACCTCGGTTGAAAACTTGTCTTATAAAGAGTTTTAATTTATTTTACCCGTTATTTATAAAAATGTCAAAGATTTTGACCATTTTAACTTTTCGCATTTTCTTATACTTGTTATAAGTTTTTCTTATGATTCGTTTTATTTCCTTGATTTTTGCGTTTTTTTGCAAAAAAAGGCTCCTCTTACCAAAGAGAAACCTTTCAATATTATATATTATATTTTTTTCACGTTATTATTTCTATATGTCGTAAAACGTATTTTATAACCGCTCGCATCTAACGAAGGACTTTCTTCAACGAGAGAAAAATCGCCGTCTTTATCAAGGTCATCGAAAAAAACTTCCGCATTTCCAACGGCGTCGACTTTGGTAACGTAAACCTCTTCGCAATAGGGAAGCATTGTATGATAAAACATAGCGCCGCCGATTATATAAACGTCTTTTTCCGCTCTTTTGATAAAATCAAGCATACTATCGAGGTCGTGAAAACAAAATAGGTCGTCTCGATTTATTTCGGGCGGACAAAGAGTTGCGTTTATTCTGTTTTTAAGAGGTTTTCCGTTCGGAAAAGACAAGAGAGTGTTATACCCCATACAAACTACCGCGTCAAGCGTCTTTTCCCTGAAAAACTTCATATCTTCGGGGATATTAAAAAGCAGACCGTTTTTCTTGCCTATTCCCCATTCTTTATCGACAGCGACGATTGCCCTTATCATACGGCGACCTCCAATTTGCCGGATAAAGGCGTAGCCTCATAATTTTCAAGAGAGAAATCCTCGACTTTGAAATCGTAGAAATCCTTGACGTCGGGATTTATTATAAGTTTAGGCGCCGGATATTCGGGGTTATTTATCATTTCTTTGACGTAAGGAATATGCCTGTCGTAAATATGCGCGTCGGCGATAACGTGAACGAGTTCTCCGACTTTAAGACCTGCGGTTATAGCGAACATGTGAAGTAAAACAGCGTATTGCATGACGTTCCAGTTGTTAGCGACAGCCATATCGTTAGACCTTTGGTTTAAAATACCGTTGAGTTTATCTCCGGTAACGTTAAACGTCATCGAGTAAGCGCAAGGATATAAATTCATTTCGTGAAGATCGGCGAAAGTATAGATATTCGTCATTATTCTTCTCGAAGCGGGATTGTGTTTTAAGTCGTAAATTACCCTGTCGACCTGATCGAACTCGCCTTCTTTATATTTATGCTTTACGCCGAGTTGATAGCCGTAAGCCTTGCCGATAGTTCCGTCTTCGCCAGCCCAACTGTCCCAGATGTGCGAATGAAGTTCGGAAATTCTGTTGGACTTTTTCTGCCATATCCAAAGAATTTCGTCGACGGCGTTTTTAAAGCCTTGCTTACGGATAGTCATTATGGGAAATTCTTTTGAAAGGTCGTAACGGTTTACCACGCAGAACTTTTTTACGGTATGCGCCGGCGTTCCGTCGAGCCATTTAGGTCTTACCTCCTTATCCGTGTCCCAAACTCCGTTCGTCAAAATATCTTCGACGTTTTGCTTAAATACCTTATCAGCGTAACTCATTGTTTTTCTCCTTACCGCTTTTGCGGATACGTTTTATTTTTTAAGTTTATGCTCGAAATCGTTCTTTGTTGCGACGAAGTTCCCGACTATCTCGTTTACCGACGAAAGATAGGTAAAAGTTTCGGGATATTTTTTTACTATTTTTTCAAATTCGGCGATCTGACTCTTGCCGACCACGCAAATCAACAGACTCTTTTCGGAATGGGAAAACATACCGACCGCCTTGACTACGGTTGCCGTATGATTAAGTTTCGCTATTATTTCATCGGAGATCTCGTCGGGATGAGAGGTTACCACCTCGAATTTCAAAGCCGATTTACCGCCCTTTAAAATAATATCTCCGATTTTTGACGTCGTAAACGAATAAGCGAGGCACAACACGACGGAATCTATATCTCCGAATTCAAACAGCGAAAGAACTGCGACTATACTGTTTAAGGAGAATATTACCCATAGCATATTGAGATAAGGCTTTTTTATTCTGACTATACTCGCTATGACGTCGGTTCCGCCCGTGCAACCGTTATTTCTTATTGTAACGCCGTATACGGCGCCGTTTATTATTCCCGAAACGACGGGGGCAAGCAATTTGCTCCATTCCGAATTATAATAATAATTGAGGTCGATAAACCCGTAATCGTCGTATTTTCCGTCTTTCAAAATAAGCGTCGCAAACGAAAAGATCGCCACGAATATTCCCGTTCTGACCGCAAAATTTCTATCGACTATAAAAAACGCCACTATAATCAAAGGAACGTTTATGATCATCGACATATACCCGACGGAAAAATTAAAACGGTGTTGTATAATTGTCGAAATACCGTTGATTCCGGCGGGAGCGAAAGCGTTTGGGAAAATAAAAATTTCGTAATTCAGCGCCATAACGAGCGCCCCGATAACTATAAGAGCGTAACTTTCGACGTCTTTTAAGCTAAAAGGCTTTTTCATTCAGTTCTTGTCCTTTTTATCTATCGGCTTGCCGTAATTTTCATCGAGTTGGACCCGAAGATTTCCGACGACGCTGTCTATATATTCTCTCCGAAGTTTAGCCTGTTCGATTTTTTCTTCTTCCGTAAGACCTTCTTCTCGTTGTTTTTTTGCTAAAAAGTTTATTCTTTCGATATTCATTATCTTAATTCCGCATTATACTTAAATTTGAGCGCGCCGAGAATTTTCTTGACCGTCTTATCCACGTCCTCTGCGGTAAGTTGCTTTTCGTCCGACGAGAAAGTAAGCGTATACGCCATACTCTTTTTGCCGTCGCCGACTTGCGATCCTTCGTAGACGTCGAAAAGTTCCGCCTTTTTGACTTCTCCTTTCGCAGCCGAAATTATCGCCTGTTCTATTTCTCCGCAAGTAGTAGATTTATCGCAAACGATCGCGAGATCTCTCACGACGTCGCTATACTGGGAAATAGGTTTGAACTTGAATTGACCGTCGAAATGCTTTTCGAGCGAAGTATAATTTATTTCACAGACGTAAACGTCCTTTTCGATATCGAACGCCGCCGCCGTTTCATAGGCAACTTTACCGAAATTTCCTATCATCTCTCCGCCCAATTTGATTTTTGCGGAAATACCGGGGTGAAGATAACTCTTTTCGGCTCTCTCGTTTAAATCGAATTTAAGTCCGAACGCTTCGCCAAGCGTCTCTATAACTCCCTTGACCGTAAAGAAATCGTCCTCTTTCCCGAACGCTATAAGACAAAGTTTCTTTTCTTCAGTCGGGAAATTGTCGGAGGGAATATACGTTCTCGCAATTTCGAAAAATCTGCCCTCTTCGTTTCCTCTCTTCATATTGAGCGAAGCGACGGCAAGCAACGAGGGAACGAGCGTCCTTCTCATCACTTCGTAGTTGTCGCTTATAGGATTTTCTATTATGATGACGTCTTTTTCCTCCGCCCCGTCGGGAAGACAAAGCGCCTCGACGTATTTTTTAGAATAGAAAGAATAGGTCATCGCCTCGTTATATCCGAGAGAAGAAATAGTCTTTTTGACCTTCAATTCGTCTTTCTGAGCTTTGTCGTAACCGCCCGCCGTTATCCTTGCGTCTTTTAAAAGAGTGGGGACGATATGCTCGTATCCGTAAACCCTTATAACCTCTTCGGCAAGGTCGGCGTAGCCTTCGACGTCCTCTCTATACGGGGGGGCGATAGTCGTCAACTTTTCGCCGTCGACTTTTACCTCGAAATTGAGTTTTTGAAGAATATCTACGACGGTATCCTTCGGAACGTCTATTCCGAGAACTCCGTTGATTGCGGCAAACGTTGTATGAACGCTCTTGTTTTCCTGTTGCTTATTCGCCGAAACGTCGATATGCGTCTTGGTAACTTTTCCTGCATCCAACTGTTCTATGAGATGAAGCGCCCTTTTTATCGCCCTTTCCGTCGTATATTCGTCGACGCCCTTTTCGTATCTCTTGGAAGAGTCGCTGCTCTTGCCGAGTTTCCTCGAAGAACGCCTTATATTATCTCTTTTGAATTTAGCGCACTCGAATAATACGTCTTTAGTCGTATCCTTTATTTCGCTGTTAAGTCCGCCCATTATTCCGGCAAGCGCAACGGGTTTTGCGCCGTCGCATATAAGAAGATTTTCGCCGCTAAGCGTAAGTTCTTTTTCGTCGAGAGTTACGATCTTTTCGCCCTCTTTCGCCCTACGGACTACTATGCGCTTCTTTTCAAGGTCGTTTTTATCGAAAGCGTGCATGGGTTGTCCCATTTCAAGCAAGACGTAATTGGTTATATCCACTATTTTATTTATGGAATTAAGACCGCAAAGAGCCAATCTCCTCGTCAGCCACTTAGGAGATTTATCCGTCTTAACGTCTTTTACGAGATGAGCGATATATCTCGGACAGAGTTCTGGCTCCTCGACGGTAACGCTTATTTCGTCGTCCCCTTCTTCACTCGCCGTAAAAGATAAATCGGGTTCTTTGAAAGGCTTGTTTAACGCGCATGCTATTTCCCTTGCAATGCCGACAATACTCTGGCAATCCGGACGGTTTGCAAGGACGGAAATATCGAAAACGTAATCTTTAAGCCCGAGAAGATCCCTGACTTCTTCTCCCAAAGGAAAATCGTCGTGGAATATAAGAACGCTGTCCCCCGACGCACCTTCGTAATAATTGTCGTCTATACCTATTTCCTCTCCGCCGCAGAACATGCCGAACGAATCTTCTCCGCGGAGTTTGCCGTTATATATCCTTTCGCCCGTAGCGAGAGTCGCTCCGTCGACCGCAACGGGAACTATATCTCCTACTTTAACGTTAGTTGCGTTGGTTATTATCTGCAACACGCCGTATTTACCTGCGTCGACCTGACATATTCTCAATCTTTCGGCGTTCGGATGTTGAGTTATTTCTTTTATTTTACAGGTTACTACCTTATCTATTTTATCGCCGAAAGGAATTACCTGTTCGACTTCGAATCCGCAATCGAACAATTTTTTTTCGAGTTCCTCGGGCGTTACGTCTATATCGACGAAATCTTTAAGCCAACTTAAAGGCGCATTCATATCGATTCCTCCTTAATCCTTGAATTGTCCGAGCGCGCGGGCGTCATCTTCGTATAAAACGTGAATGTTGTTTATTCCGTTTTTAAGCATCGCTATTCTGTCAAGTCCCAAGCCGAAAGCGAATCCCGTATATTTTTCGGGATCGACGCCGCAATTTTCGAGAACTTTTCTGTTTACGATTCCTCCGCCCAAAATCTCTATCCAACCCGTGCCTTTACAGAGTTTGCAACCCTTTCCTCCACACTCGAAACAACTGACGTCGACTTCGACGGAAGGTTCGGTAAACGGGAAAAACGAAGGACGAAATCTCGTCTTTGCAGACGAAGAAAACATCTTTTTAACGAGGACGTCGAGCATTCCTTGCAAGTCGCACATCGTGATTTTTTCGTCGATTGCAAGCCCTTCCATCTGGTGGAACATGGGAGAATGGGTAGCGTCATCGTCCGAACGGTAAACCCTCCCCGGAACGAGAACTTTAAAGGGAGGCTTCAAAGTTTTAAGACTGTGTATCTGTCCGGGCGAAGTGTGCGTGCGGAGCATAAGATCGTCGTTTATATAGAAAGTATCCTGCTTGTCCCTCGCCGGGTGTTCGGCAGGAGTATTAAGCGCCGTAAAGTTATGAAAATCGTCCTCGATCTCTCTCGTTTCGACGACCGAAAAACCCATTCCGGCAAAAATGTCGACGAGTTGATTTTTTACTATCGTAACGGGGTGCAAAGTTCCCGTTTTAACCCTTTTGGACGGTTTGGTAATATCTATCGTTTCGGCTTCGTATCTTGCCTTTTTTTCCATTTCGGCGATCGCTCTCTCCCTCTCGGCTATCGCTTCGGTCGCCCAATCTTTAAGCCCGTTTATGATTTGCCCGAGTTTTGGTCTGTCTTCTTTGGAGGCTTTTCCGAGTTCCTTCATAAGCGACGGGATCTCCCCGGTCTTTCCTATAACGTATTTAACTTTAAGTTCGTATAAAAGTTTACTCGTCTTTATATCGGCGAGTTCTTTTTTTAATCTTTCTTTTATGTCGGCAATCTTGTTTTCCATAAGCCTGCTCCTCTATCAAAAGGTTTAATAAAGTATAACACAAACGATTTTTATTTGTCAATTTTTGTCAACTTCTTTTTGTTTTTTTCAGCGTTTTTCTTTATAGTTTTAAAGGCCTCGCAAGGAGACCTTCGTTTTTTCGTCAATTTGTATCCCGACGAGACTTTTTATTGCTCTTCAAAAGAGTCTTTGCCTACTCCGCAAAGGGGGCAAGCGAAATCTTCGGGAAGGTCTTCGAACTTGGTTCCCGGAGCAATTCCGTTATCGGGATCGCCCGTTTCTTCGTCGTAAACGTATCCGCAAACTTGACAAACGTATTTCATCTTTATATCCTCCTGTTTTATTATCTCAATTTTAACCCGTCTTTAAAAGCGTTTCCGACTTTTTCTCCCAAGACGAGATAAGCGTTGTTGACGGGATCGAAAGTTATCGGCTTTAAAAGCGAGGGATCTATTTTCCCGTTTTCGCCGATCACGCTTTCATCCGCCCCGACGTTTATTATCTGTCCGAAAAGAAGTCCCGTTTCTTCGTCGTAAGATATCAGCTTACAATCTATCGACATAGGAAGTTCGTTTATAACGGGAGCGTCAACGAATTGACTTTTTTCGGTCGTAAATCCCGCTTTTTTAAGTTTATCCGGGACTTTGTTCGCCGATTCTATTCCGACGTAATCGCATTCGACTACTTTATCCGCAGTCGCCATACTTACCGTAAAACACTTCTTTGCCAATATGTTTTTTACCGTCTTATGATACGCGCTAAGGCACATAACTATTTTATCTTCGTCGGCTATTCCTCCCCATGCCGCGTTCATAGCGTCGGGGGTTCCGTTTTCATCGTAGGTTGCGATAATAAATACCGGTTGCGGATAGGTTACGGGTTTTGCGCCGAAATTCTTTCTCATCTTGTTATCTCCTTTTTATTCTTTTCTTTTATTTTACCTTTTTTCACGTTAAAAATCAAGCGATTTTTATAAAAAGACAAATCGGTCGCAGAACTGATAAACTGCGACCGATTTTATGAAGAGTTTTTAGTTAGTTTTAACTAATATATAGCAACGTAAAAATTTTTTTAGCCGATCTGTTTTTATTTTTTACGATCGTCCCAAAAGCGTTTGAGAACTTCGAAGAGTTCTTCCGAAACCACGTGTTCCATTCTGCAAGCGTTTTCTTCGGCAACGTCCGCCGGCGCGCCGACCATCTTTAAAAGGTCGGTCAGAACGCAATGCCTTTCGTAAGTGCTTTCCGCCCTTTCTTTACCTTTTTCGGTAAACTCTATTTCGTTCGCCTTGTTAAGGTAAATATAGCCGTCGGATTGCAATTTTTTTACGGCGTTCGATACGCTCGGCCTTGAAAATCCGAGTTCGGTTGCGACGTCCGTAGCCTTGACTCTCGAACCCCTCCTATGCAGAAGCAATATGGTTTCAAGATACATTTCCTTGGATTCGGAATTGTTCATATATCCTCCGCTTTATATTGTTAGCGTATGCTGACAATTTTTATTTTAACAGATATTTAAGACTTTGTCAATCATTTTAAAAAATTTTTTAATTGAGCGCCACGTCTTTGAGTTTTTCGTATTTTTCCATTGCGACGTCCCTTATGCCCGATACGTATTCGGGGAACTCGAAGGCTTCGTCGCAAAGTCTTTTGGCGAAAAAAATTACAGACGGCGAGTAGACGAGCGCACCGAGGTCGTTCATAAATCTTCCGCTCTGTCTCGTTCCCATAAAATCTCCGCCCCCTCTCGTTTCGAAATCTTTTTCGGCGATTGCAAACCCGTCGGAATTTTCACACATAACTTTAAGCCTTTCGAGCGCTTTTTCGTCCGTCGAACGGGTATAGAGGAAACAATAACTCTTATCCCCTCCTCTACCCACTCTTCCCCTTAGTTGGTGAAGTTGAGAAAGTCCGAAACGCTCGGCGTTATAAATCACCATTACGGTTGCGTTGGGAACGTCTATTCCGACTTCAATAACGGTAGTAGACACCAAAAGGTCGAATTTTTTATCTTTGAAAGCCTTCATTACTTCGGCTTTTTCGCTATCCTTCATCTTGCCGTGAAGAAGCGCCGTTTTAACCGACGGAAGTCTCGACGTCAACTCTTCATATAATTCGGTAACGCTCATCAGCGTCCCTTCTTCGTCCTCTTCTATCTTCGGACAGACGCAGAAAGCCTGTTTTCCGCTCCGTATCGTATCCCTTATAAAACCTAACATTCCGTCGTATTTGTATTCGGGAACGATATTAGTGCCGACTTTTTGCCTTGACTTCGGCTTGTCCTTTATCTCGGTTATGTCCAAATCTCCGTAAAAAATAAGGGAAATAGTCCTCGGTATAGGCGTTGCGCTCATTACGAGAACGTCTGGTATCATTCCTTTCGCCACGAGAGCGCTTCTCTGCTGAACTCCGAAACGGTGTTGCTCGTCGCAAACGCAAACCGAAAGATTGTAAAACTCGACGTCTTCGGTCAATACGGCGTGAGTTCCGACCGCAATTTTCGCCTCTCCGTTTCTGAGTTCCTCTTTTATGGCTTTTTTTTCGCTCGCCTTTAAACTTCCGCTTAAAAAGACGACCTTATATTCGGGGAAAAGCCTTTTTATTATATTATAATTTTGTTCTGCGAGAATTTCGGTCGGAGCGAGCATAACCCCCTGATAACCGCTTTTTACCGCAATATATAAAGCGCAGAGAGCAACCGCCGTTTTACCGCTTCCGACGTCGCCCTGTAAAAGTCTGTTCATCGAACTGTTGCCGGTCATATCCGCATATATTTCGTTTACGGCTTTTTTCTGTCCGTCGGTAAATTCGAACCCGAAACGCTCGGTAAATAAACGAAGTTCCTCGGCGGTCGTAGAATATTGATTTATTCTTATCTGCCTTCTGTCGCCCTTAATAAATTTAAACGCCGAAATAAGAAGAAAATATTCTTCGGTCGCAATTCTCTCAGCCGCCGCCTTTTTCGCCTGCATAGACGATGGCGAATGGACCTCGTAATAGGCTTCTTTAAGGTCGGAAAGAGAATATTTTTTTCGTAGTTCCGACGGGATATTATCGGTTATTTTCGCCTTTTCGAGAGCGATTTTAATGCTGTCTCTTACAACTTTCTGAGTAAGACTCCCCTTTAAAGAATATACCGGCACGATTCCTTTGAGTCTGACGTTGTTATCCACTCTCTCGAAAGAGGGATTGCTTATCGTTATTCCGCTGAATTCTATCTTGACTCTGCCGTAAAAGAGATAATCTTCACCCGTTTTCAACTGTTTTACGACGTATGGCTGATTGAACCAAATAACGCTGAAACGCCTGCCTTTTTGCTCGATGACGGCGGTAACGCATTTTATCCTTCTGGCGGAAACGAACGTCCTCGGAACAGTCATCAGTCTGCCGTAAGTTAAAACGACGTCGTTATTATAACAGTTTTCAAGCGGCGTAACGTCGGTAAGGTCGAGGTAATTACGAGGAAAATGTTTCGTAAGGTCTTCTACCGAATAAATCCCCATTTTATTGAAATCGCTTTCTCTTTTATCGCTTACGCCTTTAATAATTTTCAATTCCATATTATAAATATAATTTAAGCGTAGCGAAAATTTTCGCTACGCCACGAATTCAAGTGTTTTATTCAAGCGAAACTATGTAATAATATATCGCCTGACCGCCGTAGAAAAGTTCGACGTCGAGATCGGGGTATTTTTCCTGTAAACTCGCTTGAAGCGCCGTTGCGTCCTCTTCTTTGACGTCGGCTCCGTAATAGAGATTTATAAGGCTGTGACTCGTGTCTTTGAGTTTTTCTACGAGCGCCGTCGTAACCTTACTTATATCGTTGCCCTTGGCGAGTATTTTCTTGTTGTCAAGCCCGATTATATCTCCTTCGTTAAGAGAAAAACCGTTTATCTTGGTATTTCTTACCGCATAGGTAACTTGCCCCGCCGTGATATTGTCCATTTCGTGAAGCATATTTATAAGGTTTTCGTCCGCCGGAACGTCGGGATTAAAAGCGAGAGCCGCCGCAATGCCTTGGGGAACGTTCTTCGTCGGAACGACGTGTATCTTTTTGCCTTCGACCAAAGATTTCGATTGCTCTGCCGCAAGTATTATGTTTTTGTTGTTGGGGAATACGAAAATATTCTCCGCATTTATCTTTATTATAGCGTCGGCTATATCCTGAGCGGAGGGGTTCATAGTCTGACCGCCCTCTATTACCTTGTCGACGTTTATATCCTTGAAGAGATCGGCAAGTCCTTGTCCCGAACAAATGGCAAGCATTCCCATCTCTTTCTTTTCTTCTTCGTATTTCTTGATAAGTTGTCTGTTTTGTTCGAGCATATTCTCGATCTTGACCTTATCGACTTCGCCGAGAGTAAGCGCCTTGCTTATTGCGTGTCCCGGATTGTTGGTATGAACGTGAACTTTTACGAATTCGAGGTCGCCGATGACCAAAACGCTGTCTCCGATTCCCATAAGGTATTCGCGAAGCCTGTCGATATCGGCAAGAGTAGTCCTCTTTTTAAGATTTATTATGAAAAATTCGGTGCAATATCCGAACTCTATGGTCCCGAGATTCAATATGTCCGCATGTTCCATGCTGCTTTCGGTTTTGGCTTCGGGTTGAACCTCGATAGGCGCTCCGACTATTTCCTCTCCGATAAGCCCTTTATACATTCCCCGATAAATGGTTACCAATCCCATTCCGCCCGAATCGACTACACCCGCCTTTTTAAGAACGGGAAGAAGTTCGGGAGTTTTCTGAAGGGCTTCCTCGCC
>CADBUU010000083.1 GCA_902797945.1 uncultured Eubacteriales bacterium
CCGCCTAAAATTTTCCCACCGCCTCGAATTACTACGTTTTTATACAAACAGCCTTCGCTGTGACTCATTTCTCCTAAATTTAACAAGGCTTTATAGCATTTCCGCTCTATCCCCTCGTATCGACTTTGAATTCGAGGCTCGTAATCGGATGGGTTAGCCGTTCCCTGTAAAACGGCATTCGCGCTGATAAACAACTCCATATCGCTATGCAACTTTAACGCGCCCGTTAAAAAAACACCGTCGGGGATATAAACGCATTTATCGGTAGTACAATCGTCGATTGCGCGTTGTATAACAGTTGTGTTTATCGTTTTTCCGTCGCCGATTGCATAATACGGGGCTTGACTTACGTCTATTATCTTTTTAATTTTCCCGGTGCAAACTGTTGTTTCGTCAAAAACTTTCCCCAAGCGTTCTACTCTTACGATATATTCCACGCCCGCATTTAAGCCGTTTAAACAAAAATGCGTTCTGAAAGTTTTTCCCGTCAACTTGCCGTTTAAATATACGGAATATTCAACGTCGTCAGATAACTCCCACTCTTTTTCCCAATATATCGTTATAGAGTTACAATATACAACAGTTTTTAGCATCTTTTCACCTTATAAATTTTTGTCCGTCTTTTTCGGCTCGCAAGTTAGCATAATTTGTTTCAGCGAGTTCGGGATTTAAGCAATCTTAATAACATTTAAACATATTATATATAAGAAAATTTGTTAAAACAATGCATATTTGATTGCATTTTTTGTCTATATGTGGCTTACGCGCTTTACAGCCCCGGCATTTATATAGTTTTTAATAAGTATGCTCAGCCGATTTACTATCGGTAACGCATTGATTTTTTATTTGCGATTAATAAAACCAAATCCAAAGATTCTCGCTTTCTGATTCGTCTGACGTTTGACTTTCGGTATCGCCACTTTCCGAAGTTGAGTCGCTGTCGTCATTTATTTCGCTGTCATCATCTATTTCGTTGTCTCCACTATTATTATGGACAAACTATCATCATTGCTTTCATCACATTCGTCGCTCAACTCGCTTTCAGGTGAAGAAACTTGATTATATATTCTCTCACCGTTCGCCAAACAAGACGTTAGCGCAAGCGTAAATACAGAACATATTAAAATATAGAATATAAATGAATATTTTTTCATTTTCACTCTCCTGACGATACGGCACGAAAACGGCGCCGCAAAATTTTTCGTCTTAAGACGTAATAATCTTGAAACCAAGTTAACAAGTTATAGAGACAACTTATTAAAATTATTTAAGCGGCTCGTTCAAAAAGTGACAACAGTGCCTATTCACGCGTTAAATAATATATTACTTATTACTGTCTGCATCTTCGTCAAATATATTTTAAACGAAAAAATTTGTTAAAACAATGCTTATTTGATTGCATTTTTTGTCCAAATGCGGTTATAATAAGATTGTTGGATTAAAAATTCTACCAAACCGGAGGTGAAAATTATGCCGATTATTAATACTGTTCCGTTTTTTAAAGTTTCTCCTTTTTTTCTAGTTGACATAGGGGAAGATTATACTACGGGTACTAAATATCAGGTACCAAGACAACGATTTCACTATATTATTCATTTTGTTTGCGAAGGCAAGGGAAAGTTTGTTAAATATAGTTCGACGGCGCATACCGAATCCATAATAGAAAGCGGAAAGATTTTCGGTATATATAAAGATGATGCAGTCTTTTACAGATCTGACCCGAAAACGCCATTTCATTATTTTTGGATAGGCATTGATGGCGAAGAGGCAAAAAATATTATGGATTATATAGGTTTTTCCGATATATCTCCCGTTCTGAGCATTAAGAACGGGGACGAGATTTTACAATTGTTTCAAAATTTACTCGAAGTTACAAGTACAAGTTCCAAATATACTTGTCTGGAGTCTTTTTTTAGACTTATTAACGCACTTAAAATAAATGCCGAAAATGAATCCTCAAACAATTTAAAAAGCAACGTGGAATGCACTAACGAACTTTTAATTAAGGCTAAACAACCTTACCAAAAGCACACGATATTGCTTCAGCAAGATTTAATAATAAGGGCAAAGATCTAAGTCCGCAATAATTCAAATCGTGCCTTTCTCTTTCCCAAGTCAAACATTCAATAACCCAAGGGTTTTTTAATATACCTTTAAGATTATCTTTTGTTCTATTTCTGTTGTACCTTAATATAGAATTTATATCATATGCTGTATAGGCAAAGGCCCTGGGGCAACGTTTATACATTGACTTTATTTCTTCTATGCTACACTCAAAATAGGAACTCAAACTTTTTGTATTGTGTTCAATGGAGGAAATAGAAACAAATTCTATTAATTTAGGATATTTGACAAAAAGATCAACAAGTTCTTTATCTGAAATATCAAGAAAGTTCTTTAAATAAAATATTTCTTTGTCTAATACTTCTTCACTTAAATAAAAATAATAAGAAGAATAACACAAAAATCTCACTATTTGTTCAAAAGACAAATTAAATACTTGTTGTAAATGAGCCACTTTATCTTTTATTAAATACTTATTTTTGTACGCAAAAAAGCCGTTATAATGGGGAGGCCTATCAATATGATCCGCATTTATAATTTCTAACAAATAACCTCCAAACAGATTTTTATAAAAAGCGTGTTTATCTACCAATTCTTCTTTTTTGCAAGATATTATATAGCTATTATACGGAATTACCTGCTTCAGTTTTTCAACTGAAACTCCAAAAACTTCCGCAACAAAAACAATTTGTTTATTAATTTCTTGAGCTTCTTTTATATGTCGTTCACGCATTTCTATTAAGTCTTTTTTTGTAATAACAACATCATCTGAATTTTCAAAAAGTGGCATACAAAAAGAATCGTCTTTATCATCAAAAAAAGAGTTGTCATCAAGCTCAATATCAATTTTTTTCCATGTATTTGTAAAATCTTTCATAGCTACAAGTCCTTTTACATTTTTTATAATTATATCATATTAATCTAAATAAAACAATCCTTTAAGAAATTATCAAGTGAAATTACGGCGGGGCAAAATTTGCTCCGCCGTTATGATATAAATGTCGTATTATCTATTTGTTATGATTTGCTCGGAATCTTTGTTTTCTGTCGCTGTTTTCAAATCTCGTTCGCAGTAATATCTTATTTTTTCTTTTTCGCCGTAGGCAAGAAGTTTTCCGCTCGTAGAAAAAACTTTTATGCGGAATAAACCCTCTTCGTCTATCGTTACCGTCGCATTTTGCTCCCCGAGATTTTTTATGACCGTCGTAACGGCGCTTTTTATTCCGCTAAGCCCAGAATATTCGGTGGTCGTCAGAAGTTTTTTGCCGTCGGGCGAATATAATTTCGCAAAAAATCCACCTTCACCTTGCGATATTTCCCATTTTCCGCTTTTCTTTTCATTTTCTTCGATAATTTCGGATCGGCTTTCTTCAATATCTTTCGGGTTGTCTATAATTGCTCCGTCGCTTCCGTCGCCCTTTTGGGGTTGAAAGCTGTTGTTTTGTATTGGCTCCGGCTTTGAAAGAATTTCATCATTTTCCGAGCCGCATATAGACGACTTTTTTTCCTTTTTTACCGAAAAAATCACGCCCAAAATCGCACAGACTATCATCGCGACGAATAAAACCGCTCCCAAGACGAACAGTATTATTCTTTGAACGGGATCGTAAACTTGATTAAAATAATTTATTACGGTTTCCATTTAATAATAACCTTTTTTATTATATTGTAAAACAAAAAGCAAGAATAGTCAAACGAAATAATAAGTCGAGGGACAAAATGAAGTCAAATAATTTATTTTTTTTGAAATATATGTTAAAATAGTGTTAATATGAAAAAAGTGTTTAAAGTCGCAATAGTCGGCGGAGGGTTTTCGGGGATAGTATCGGCCCTAAAACTCGCCGAATTATTCGGAGGAGAAAACGTCGCCCTTATCGAAAGAAAGGACAGAATAGGCAAAAAGATACTCGCCACGGGTAACGGTAGGGGAAATCTTTCCAATACCGATTTGACGGAAAGTCATTATCATTCTTCGTCGGGAGCGAAAGTAAAAGAAATTATAGAAAAATACGGAAATGACGCGCTTGCGGACTTTTTCGCTTCTCTCGGCATAGATTTGACGGTCGAGGAAACGAGATTTTATCCGTCAAGCATGCAGGCCTCGTCAGTTCTCGATATGATGAGATTAAAACTCGCATATTTAAACGTCGGAGAACTCGTCGGAAATTTTTGCGAGGATATTTCTTTTAGCGACGGCGTTTTTAAGTTGAAGTGCGAAAAAGAAACTTATTATTCCGAAAAGGTGATTTTGTGTTGCGGCGGAAAGGCCGGCTCTCAATACGGCACGGACGGGACTTCTTACGGACTTGCGGAAAAGTTCGGGCATTCTCTTACGGCTTTAAGGCCTGCCATCGTTCAGATAAAAACGGATAATCGACTTATACGAGGGCTTAAAGGGTTAAAACAGAACGCTTGCGTTAAAATAAATAAGGGCGGAAAAGAGAAAGCGAGGTTTATTGGAGATTTGCTCTTTACTGATTACGGAGTGAGCGGAAACACGGCTTTTTATCTTTCGTCGTATATAAGCGGAGATAAGGACGAATATCTTTCAATAGATTTCCTTCCCGAAAAGACAAGTGGATATATTACAAGTTTTCTCGAAAAGAAAGCAAATTCAGGCTTTGTCGGAAAAGACGACGCCTTGACGGGCATAGTCAATAAACAGATAGGAAGAGCGATAATTAAATACGCCGAAGTAACTTCGTTCGACAATACGACGGTAAAACAGATAGTTGCGGCGTTAAAAGATTTCAGACTTAAAATTATCGGAACTATGGGATTTGACAGCGCTCAGGTAACAAAGGGCGGAATAAGGGCGGACGAGGTTTATCCCGACACTTTCGAGAGTAAAAAGAGAAAGGGACTTTATATCGTCGGCGAAATGCTCGACGTTGACGGCGATTGCGGAGGGTATAACCTACAATGGGCGTTTTCCTCGGCGATAAGCGCATGCGAAGGAATAAAAGAAAATGATAAAAACTTATAGTCTGTCTCTTCCCGTTACGGCTACGGAGGAAGAGGCAAAGGCGAAACTGATAAAAAAGAGCGGACTAAAAAATTCTCAGGTCAAATTTTTTAAATTCGCGAAAAAATCGATAGACGCAAGGGATAAAAAAGACGTAAGATTGGTTTATTCCGCATACGTTTCGAATAAAGAAGAGATTTTTGAAAGCGAATTGATTATTCCCCGTCCCGAAAAAAAACCGAAAATCGTCGTGGTCGGGTTCGGGCCTGCCGGTATTTTTTGCGGATTGTATCTCGCGAGGGCGGGACTTGAGCCTACTATAATCGAGAGGGGACTTGACGTTGATGAAAGAAAAAAGTCGGTCAATAAGTTCATAAACGATAAAAAACTCGACGAAAACAGCAATATACAATTCGGCGAAGGCGGCGCCGGGACATTCTCTGACGGAAAACTGAACACGGGTATAAACGGTAAATGGGTGAGGACGGTTTTATCCGATTTCGTCCGTTATGGCGCTCCGGAAGAAATAGAGTGGGAATCAAAACCGCATATCGGCAGCGATAAACTTCCTTTCGTCGTAAAAAATATGAGGAAAGAGATAGAAAGGCTCGGCGGAAAAGTTTTGTTTTCCACCAAAATGGAAGCCTTTTCAGTCAAAAATTTCAAGATAACTTCCGTAGTTACCGATAAAGGGGAAATTTATGCCGACGAGGTCGTCTTAGCCGTCGGTCACAGCGCAAGAGATATTTTTACTTACGCATTAAAAAGCGGAATTTCAATGGAGCCAAAGGCTTTTGCAATGGGGTATAGAATAGAACATTTACAAAGCGATATTTCTCTTTCGCAATACGGAGAAAAATTCGCCCCTTTGCTTCCCCCTGCGGATTACAGACTTGCTTCGAGAAAGGGAAATAGAGGAGTGTTTACTTTTTGTATGTGTCCGGGCGGTTTCGTAATGCCCTCCGCTTCCGAAGAGGGGGGAGTCGTAACCAACGGAATGAGCCTTTACGCTCGTTCGGGAATGAACGCAAACAGCGCTCTTTTATGCGAAATATATCCATCCGACACCGAGGGCGTCCTCGGCGGAATGGAATTGCAGAGGAAAATTGAGAGGTCGGCATTCTTGGTCGGAGGAGATTATTCGGCTCCTATTCAGACCGTCGGAGATTTTCTGTCCGGCAAGGTCGGATCGGTGTCCGAAAAAGTCGTTCCGACATACGGCGCCGGAACTGTATATAGCGATTTAACCGCCCTATATCCCGACTTCGTGGCGGAAAACATTAAAATTGGAATTAAGGATATGGCGACAAGACTTAAATGCTTCGACGATAGCGAGGCGATACTTACGGGCGTTGAAACGCGTTCGTCAAGTCCGGTAAGGATATTAAGGGGAGAAAATTTTTCAAGTCTTACCTATTCCAATCTTTACCCTTGCGGAGAGGGGTGCGGCTATGCCGGAGGAATAACTTCCGCGGCTGCCGACGGGATAAAAGTCGCTCTTGCAATTATAGAAAAATACGTCGATTAAGGAGACAAAATGAAGGGGAAAATCATTTACAACGCAAGTTTGGGAAGAAGAAATTTTCTTCCGCTCAAAAATCAGACAGATACTTTAGTTAAGTGTTTTTTGAAGTCGGGCGTTGAAACGCAGGCGATTTCGTCCGATGATTATTTCGTCGCCGTCGACCGAAAAGGAATACTCTCGGATATAGGGGAAGCCGATTTTATAATTTATCTCGACAAAGATGTCGTCAGGGCAAAACTTTTGGAAAAGGCGGGCTATAAGTTGTTTAATTCGTCGAAAACAATAGAAATTTGCGACGATAAAGCGGTTACTTACGAAGTCCTTTCGGGAAGTGTTCCGCTTGTTCCTACGTTATTTCCTCCGCTTTGCTTTTTCGATGACGAAAGTAAAAGAGATTATTTTTCGGCGGCTGAAAAATTCGGCATGCCGTTCGTTATGAAAACCCGTAAAGGGTCGCTCGGCGAGGGCGTTTTTAAAATAAACGGCGAAGATGATTACGAAAAAGCCAAGAAAAAAACGGTCGGGAGCGAAGTCGTATTTCAAAAATTTTACGGTAAGGAAGGAGAGGATATCCGAGTTATAGTCGTCGGAGGAAAGGCAATATGCGCTATGAGAAGAATAAATAAATTCGATTTCAGGGCGAATATCGAAAGGGGAGGAAAGGGAATTAAAATCGATTTGACTCCCGAAATTAAAAAGTTATCGGAAAAAGTCGCAAAAACGGTCGGCGCGGACTATTGCGGAGTTGATATTCTGGAAGGAGAAGAGGGCTTTAAAGTGTGCGAAGTCAATTCCAACGCCTTTTTCGGCGGAATATCAAAAGCGACGGGCGTTGACGTCGGGGAGATTTTTGCTCGTTACGTTTTTGAACGAATTTACTGCAAAAATTGAAAAAAATTTATTAAATCCTTAAAAATATTTTACAAAAATATAAATATATAGTAAAATAATATATATTACAATGAGAAAAGTTCTAATTATTTTTACATCGGAAGTAGGCGGAGTCAGAACTGCCGAAGAATCGGAAGGTGATGAAACCGAAAGTCAACCATATTCCGTATATTATTCGAAAAAGAAGGAAGATGGCGAAGTTGCGACGAGGGTTACTTTCGACGGAAAAAGACTTACCGTGGATATAGACGGATATTACGAGGGAAGTTATATCTACGAAGAGGGGTTTAAAACCGAAGGTTTTATTTCGGCGGGGCTCGGAAAAGAAAGAGTAAATATATTTACCGAACGCCTTGTCGTCTCTCATAAAGGCGGAGCGACGCTTATAAGAGCGAAATATATTTCCGAACTTATGGGTGAAAAGAGCGATTGTAGTTTTACTTTTTTGATACGGCCTTTTTCGGCGAGAGGCTTAGCCGACGGCTAAAGGAGAAGAGTATGTTTATTGAATATCTCGGACATTCGAGTTTTCTTATTTCGGGGGAAGAATACAGCGTAATCACCGATCCGTTTTCGGGAATAGGCTATACCGTAAAGAGAGTAAGAGCCGATTATTGTATCGTTTCTCACGACCATTTCGATCACAATTACGTTTTCGGCGTCGACGTCGGGCGCGTAATAAAAACTTCGACCGAAAGGTTCAGGGCCGTCGAATGTTTTCACGATAACGACGGAGGAAAACAGAGGGGAACAAACAGAATTTTCTGTTTTACGCTTGACGGCGTGAATTTTTGCCATACGGGGGATATCGGAGAGGACTTCAATTCCGAGATCGTAAAGCAAATAGGCGAAGTCGATATTCTCTTTATTCCTATCGGCGGAAATTATACGATAGACGCTAAGGAAGCAAAAAAATATATAGACGCAATCAATCCGAAAGTCGTTATTCCGATGCATTATAAAACCCCTCTTTCCAATCTCGATATAAGCGGACTCGGTGAGTTTTATAAACTTTTCGAGGACGCAAAAGTCGGGTGCGAAAAGGTTGTGTTTACCAAAGACGACCTTCCGAAAAAGACGGAGGCGTGCGTTTTGGGAGAACTCAAACGTCCCGATTTTACCGACGAACAGTTAAACAAGACGACTATTCACGATTTGAGGGTGATATTAAGGGAAATAGGTTCCGCTCCCGGAGCCGGGAACAAGACGGAACTCATCGAAACGATAAAGTCGATAAGAAATTATAAGACTATTTCGAGAAGGGACGCAAAAGGTCGTCATCCTCTCGGCAATTTCAATATTTCGGGCGGAGATATAAGGCTTGTCATGCCACCGAAAAGCGGAGAAAGGCTTGCCGAACCCGAAACTTACCAACTCGAAAAAGAAGAATTTATTGTCGAACGGACTTTAAAAGGCAGATTTAAGTGCGTCGACGCAGAAGATTATTCCGACCTCGATATAAATATTCCGGAAGACGTCGTAAATTTGTGGGGGTTAAAGAGCGGCGACAAAGTCACGGGAAGAGCGGAAAAGAACAGATTCAGCGGAATTTCCGAAATCAAAACCATATATAGCGTAGAGGGTTTTTCTAACGGAAAAAGGACGACGCCCGATTTTGAAAAATGTAAATCGAGTTATCCCGACGAAAGGGTGGTTCTGTCTGGCAGAACGTCCGCTTTGGTCAACCTTTTTACGCCTATCGGAAAAGGACAGAAAACTCTCGTTAAACTGCCCGAGGCGAAAGATGAAAATTACGTTGTCGAGCAATTCGTAAAAGCGTTTGGACAACTCGGAATAAAATCAATATACCTTGCGCTCAACGCAAGACAAGAGGACGTCGACACTATTTCAGAATATCCCTCGACGGAAGTTG
This sequence comes from uncultured Eubacteriales bacterium, assembly GCA_902797945.1. GTDB lineage: Bacteria > Bacillota > Clostridia > Christensenellales > Borkfalkiaceae > UBA10281. Next base: position 9,319 of record CADBUU010000083.1, read on the forward strand.
CGTTTACGGGGATAAAAGGTGAAAACGGCGAAGCGTTAAGACTTTGCGCGCTCGTTCCCGAGAGAGCGAAGAGAATAGTCGAGAGCGGAAAAGATTGTCTTATCGTGGTAAACGGAATAGACCGCTTGCTTGAAAACGGAGATATGGGCGACGACGCCGTTAAGGGACTTCTTCTCGCGGCGAAAAAGGTCAAGGACGGAAATTCCCTGACCGTAGTCATCATTTCGAAGAGCGAAAAGATAAAAGAGTATAGAAGTTTTTCGAATTCTTATATCGAAATCGGAGAAAACGGCTTTAATTTTCTTGAAAGTTATACGAGAAAAGCCGAAATGTTATTGAGCGACGAACAGTTTTCTTTGGTCGATAACGTTAAGACGGCGATAGCGGAAGGGAGCGACGACCTCGTAAGATTTTTGAAAACCCACGCTTCCGACGAAGAAGGACTTATTTCGGGTATCGCAGAACGTTTTTCGTCCGCTCGTTAAATATCGAAGTCAAATTTGCGAAAGTGCCGAATACGGCGCTTTTGGTCTTTTCGTCTGAGCGTTCGGGGTGGAATTGCGTTCCGAATATTTTGTCGGAGAAAAAGCAACATTCTATTGTTCCGTCGCCTGCTCGCATTAAAACCTTTGAATTTTCGGACGGGCGATCTACTGCCTGATGATGCCGACAGTTGACTGAGAAAATTTTCTCGTTATCGTCTACGGTTTTTACGACGTTAACGACGTCTTTTTCTCCCGTATGGCAGGTAATATTTTTTAAAGTTCCGCCGAAATAGACGTTTAATACTTGCAGACCTCTGCATATTCCCAAAATGGGCAAATTCGCATTGCAAAAGAAGTCTACGGCGTCGAGTTCGATTTTATCTCGGACGATATTTAAAGAAAGAGCGTCGTTTATATCTCCTCCGTATAACGGAGGGAATACGTCCTCTCCTCCGACGAGAAGCAGACCGCAAAAACGGTTTTTGGCGTATTTTAGTCCGCAGTCGAACGGCAATCCGAAATCTTCAAGCGCTTTCAAGTATGTTTTCGGTGGGTTTTCTTTTAAAATCAAAATTTTTTTATTCATAGGAGTTTTCAATGAAAAATATAGGAATGGTCGTCGCGATGCAAAAGGAATTGATACCTTTTTTGAAATCGCAGAACGCCGAAGTGATAAGCGAAAACAGAAAAGATTTTTCGGTCCTTAAATTCAAAATCGGCGACAATAACATAATATGCGTAAACTCGGGAATAGGTGAAATATACGCTTCCGCCGCAACGCAGACTCTTATCGGAGAATATAAAGCGGATATAGTGATAAATTTCGGCGTTTGCGGAACGCTTTGCAAAGAGATAAAGACCAAGGAAGTGGTCCTCGTTAAAGGAATAGTTCACTACGATTTCGACCTTTCGCCGATAGACGACGTCAAGGTGGGGCAATATCCCGGATATTCGTCTCAGATAATAGATACCGACGAATCTTTGAGAAATGCGGTTTTACAAATAATGCCGGAAATCAAAGAGGTCGTATGCGCTTCGGCGGACAAGTTCGTCGCCGACGAGCAAATAAAAAAACGACTTCGAGACTCTTTTGGGGCGAGCGTTTGCGAAATGGAATGCGCGGGAGTTGCGCTGACCGCTAAAAACGCGGGCGTTCCCGTCCTTGTTATAAAAGCCGTTTCCGACGGTGAGGGTGGAGTGGAAGAGTATCACGATACGGTCGAACAAGCATCAAAAGCGTATATAGGACTTATTAACGAATTATCCGATAAATTATAAATTTTTAACGGAGCGAAATAATGAAGATTTTTCCAAGACAAGAGATTTACGGGGTTTATACGGCTCCGTCGGACAAATCCGTAACGCAAAGCGCCATACTTTTAGGCGCTATCGCCAAGGGTAAGACTTACGTCGTTCATCCCCTTATCGGGCCAGATACTCAGGCGGCGGTAAACTGCGCCAAAAAACTCGGAGCGAAAATAAAAGTAAAGGGCAACATCATAGAAATCAAGGGCGCCAAGACGCTTAAAGGCGGGAAGTTCGACTGTCAGAACAGCGGCGCTACTATGAGAATGATGTGCGGAGTCGCTTCGGGCGCCGGGCTTAACGCCGTTTTGACGGGAGGCAAATACCTTTCTCACAGACAGATGAGAGGAGTCAAAGAGCCTCTTGAAAGAATGGGCGCGACGGTTGCGCTTACAGATTATTCCGTCGCTCCGATATGGGTTGAAGGCGCGACGGTAAGACCTATAGAATACGAAATGCCTTCGCCGAGTTCGCAGGTTAAATCGGCTATTTTACTCTGCGCTCTTTTGGGAAAAGTCAAGGCTACCGTTATTGAGAAAATAAAGACCGCAGACCATACGGAAACACTTTTAAAGGAAATGGGAGCGACGGTCGTTATCGACGAAGAGAAAAAATCGGTTACCATTTCCGAAAGCGAAATAGTCGGCAAGAGAATTTATATAAGCGGAGATTTCAGTTCGGCGATATATCTTCTCGCCTCGGGGCTTTTGTCGGGAAAAGTTACGGTCAAAAACGTCGGGGTAAATCCGACGAGAACGGCGGCGCTCAATATTCTCAAAAGAATGGGAGCGAAGATAGAAATATCGAATAAAAGACTGTTATGCGGCGAACTTTTAGCGGATATAACGGCGTATAAGAGCGAACTTAAAGCGACGCACGTTACAGGCGAAGAGGCTAACCTTATGGAAAACGAAATAACCGTTCTTTCGATGCTTATGGGGGTTGCCGAGGGCGAAAGTATTATAGGTTGCGACGAAGCGCCGATAGTCGACAACGAGGCGAAATTCGAAAATATAAGCGAAATGATAAACGCCGTCGGGGGAAATTGCAAGACCTTCGAGAACGGTTTGGTCATAAAGGGAGTAAAGAGATATAAGGGCGGAAGCGTAAAAACTTATGGCGACCACAGGATAGCGATGAGCGCTTCGGTTGCGCTTTGGGCGTCCGAAAACGGCGGAGATATAGACGACGACGGTTGCGTAAACGTTTCTTTCCCCGGCTTTTTCGATAAATACAAGAGAGGAAATATCGGTTTGGTCGGAAAAGGGAGGACCGTCGCTCTGGCGAGCGAAGTTTATTTTAAAGTTCTGGGACTTATAAGGGGCGAAAACTACGGGTGCGCCTTTATAGACGCAACCGAAGATAACCTCAAAAAAGCCTTTTCCGAACTTAAAACTTACGACGGATACGCCGTTTATTCTCCATACTCGGCGGAAGCGTTAAGGCATATAATAAAACTCGTAGGACACGCAAGAATTGCGAGAACGATAAATGCGGCAAAGGCGAATAAAGGGTATTCGACCGACGGAGACGGAGTTGTCGCCGCTCTTAAATACAACAATATTTTCCCGATAAATAAAAAAATACTCGTTTTGGGAACGGGTAACGCCGCAAGAAGCATAGTCTGTTCTCTCGTTGCGGAAAAAGCGATCGTCGACGTCTACGACAGAAATCTCGGGGCGGCGATAGAATTTGCCAAAAGGCTCGGCGGAGGCGTCGAAGTTTTAAGGGAAATAACGCCTAAAAATTACGACGTTATTATAAACGCCACCCCGATAGGTTCGGGATATTACGAGGGGGAAAGCATTGCCGACGAAGAGAGCGTCAAGTCGAGCGGCGCGGTGGTAGACCTCGCCGTTGCGGAAGGTAAGACGAAAATCATAGAATACGCCGAGGATAACCGAATAACCGCGATAGACGGAGAGTGCGTTATGTTCTTCACGGTATATTACGCGGCGTGCGTTTTGACGGGAAAACTTCCGACCGAAGAAGAGGCGTTTAAGGCGTATACAGCCTATTTAAGACTCGACGAGAGTTCGATGAAAGACTGATGAACGTCGCGCTTATCGGAATGCCCGCTTCGGGCAAAACCAGAGTCGGAAGAGAACTCGCCAAACTTAAAAAAATGCTTTTTATCGACACCGACGAGGAGATAAAAAAGATTTACGGAGATATAAAGGGGATTTTCGAAGAAAAAGGCGAAGAGTTTTTCAGGGAAATCGAAAGCGACGTCGTCAAAAAAATTTCAGAAGTCGATAACGCCGTTATCTCGACGGGCGGAGGGGTGATACTGAAAGAAGACAATATGTCGGCGCTTAAAAAAAATTCGGTCGTCGTTTATCTCTTCGTTTCGCCCAAAACCGTTTTCGGAAGGACCAAAAGAATAACGAGACCTGTCGTCGGCGATTTGCAAAGCGCAAAAAAACTTTACGAAAAAAGGTCGGCGCTCTACGAGAAATACGCTGATTTAAAGGTAGATTCCAACGATTACGACTTAAAGAGAAAGACCGAAGAAATAATTTTATTTTTAGAAAATTACGGAGAAAAGAAATGATAGAACTGCTGTCGATCGGAAAAGTCTATAAGGCGGGGGATAAAAAGATACACGCCTTAAAAAACGTCGATATAAATTTCAGAGAATCGGAATTCGTCTGTATTCTCGGTCATTCGGGTTGCGGGAAAACCACACTTTTGAATATTATCGGCGGCCTTGACAGATATACGAGCGGAAATCTCGTCATCGACGGCAGAGCGACGGAGAAATTTTCGGATTCCGATTGGGACGCATACAGGAGCAGTAAAGTCGGATTTGTCTTTCAAAGTTATAATCTCATTCCCGAACAGTCGGTAATAGAAAACGTCGAAACGGCGCTCGATATTAACGGAGTCGCAAAAGACGAAAAGAGAAGCAGAGCGATTGCGGCGCTCAAAAAGGTCGGACTCGTCGACCATCTCCGCAAAAAACCCCGTCAACTTTCGGGCGGAGAAATGCAGAGAGTGGCGATCGCGAGGGCGATAGTAAACAGACCGTCGGTAATTCTTGCCGACGAGCCTACGGGCGCTCTCGACAGTAAAAACAGCGAACAGATAATGGATATTTTAAAGGAAATATCCCAAAACCGGTTGGTCGTTACCGTAACCCATAACGACGAGCTTGCAAAAAAATACGCAACGAGAATAATAAAGATTTCGGACGGGAAAATAATTTCCGACAGCAATCCGTATTTTCCCGAAAAAAAGCCTATAAAAAAGGTTGAAGAAAAAAACAAGTCGGTAATGCCTTATTCCCTTGCGTTCAAACTCAGCGTAAAGAATTTGTTGTCCAAAAGGATAAGGACTATTCTTACTGCCGGAGCGTCGGCGATAGCGATAGTCGGAATTTCGCTCGTTATCGCTTGCAGTAACGGACTTAACGCCTTTATAGATAAAGTGCAGAGGGATACTATGAGTGGAACTCCGGTAACCGTAAGCGCAAGCGCGAGAAACTATTCCGCCGCCATAAATTCGCTATTCGGCTACGTCGGAGGAAAAGGCGGAGATAAAACAATTACCGTAACAGACGGAGAGGAAGAAAAACAAATACCCCTTCCGAGCAACAGTATTTTGGTAAATCATACTCTAAAAAGCGCGTCGAGCGAAAGGATAACCAATTATATTTCGGAAGAGTATATCGATTATATAAAAAAAATAGACACATCGAAAGTTACCTACGATCTCGAATATTCGGTGGGAAAGTTTATCTATAAGTCGGTTTACACGCCGTTCGTCGAGAACGGAGTCGAAAGAAAGATCGACGTTTTTGCTTCGACTGCTCAAGGGTGGTTGCAGATTCCGACCGATTCCTCCATCGTCTACGACCAATACGATATATACGGCAAATTCCCGACCGAAGAAAACGAACTTGCGCTCGTCGTAAATAAGGACAGTTCTATATCCGACGCAGTATTGTCGGCATATTTTATAGATATTTTTTCGCAGGATAAAGAGTATTACACGTACGACGAAATTTTGTCGGACGAAAGTTTTTACGGGAAGTTCAATCTTCTTTCTCCCGACGATTACTTTAAAAAAGAGGACGACGGGGAGTTTTCGGAAAAGAAAATCGAACTCGTAGATTATATAATGAAATACTATAAGAGCAACAGCGAATCGCAGAGGCGTTTTATAGAAAGACAGGTAAAAAGCCTTTTGGGAGAAAACTCGGTCTATTGTTTCGACGAAGATCCCTATTCCGCTAACGAGGGAACGAAATTAAAAATAGTAGGAATTTTCAAACTCAAAGAAGATACGCAATACGGAATGTTTCAGACTTCGCCGATATGTTATACCTACGCTTTGACGCAAAAAATAATCAAAGACGCAGAGAAATCGGAGATAGTCAAAGCCCAACTCGCATCTCCTAAAAGGATGGTTTTAAGACAATACGACGAAGAGGGAACGCCATATTTAGCCGCAATTCCCGAAGATAAAACGACTTTTTCGATAATACTCGGCGAAATGGGATATTCGAAAATTCCGAATCAGATAAAGTTTTATCCTAAAACGATAAGCGATAAAGATTATCTTCTCTCTTTCCTCGACGAATACAACGAAGGAAAGAGCGGAGAGGACGTCATAGAATATACGGATAACGTCGGAGTTGCGATAGAACTCGTGAGGTCGATAATCGCAGGTGTTGCCGCAATACTTTTGGCGCTGACATCGGCGTCGTTAGTCGTTTCGGCAATAATGATGGGAATAATCACATACGTTTCGGTAATGGAAAGGACTAAGGAAATAGGAATTTTAAGGTCTGTCGGAGCGAGGAAAAAGGACGTCGTAAATTTGTTTATCACCGAATCGGCGTTGGTGGGCGTAACTGCGGGCGTCGTCGGCGTGTTACTCAATTTCATCGTCGCAATTCCGGTAAATATTGCGATGAGAGGACTGACCGGCGTAGCGGCTTTCGCTTTTTTAAACGTTTGGGATATTGCGATAATAATAGTCGGTTCGGCTATGCTGACTATGATAGCGGGACTTATACCGTCGCTTGCGGCGGGCAGACAGGACCCCGTAAAGGCGTTGAGGGCGGATTGATATGAAAGAAGATTTGAAAGCGTTTGCGGTCGCAAGGGAAAACGCTAAATACGGAGGATTGTTTTATTCGGTTTTGGTTTTTTTCGTGATTGCGATAACTCTCTTGTTTTCCGTATTATCTTCGGTCGTCGGGGGAAAAGAGGTAACGACGGCAGTATGGCATAAATACGTTTCTTATTCGTTAAGCGGGCTTGTCGGCATTTTAGTTTCGGTGTTGTTTTGCAAGATTCTCGGAAAAAATTTCAAAGACGAAAGCGGACTTTCTTTTTGCGAAAAAAAATATTATATTTTTGCAATTTTGCTTTTTTTGGGAATGACTTTCGGTCTTTCGGGACTTAACGGTTATTTTACGCAATTTTTAGTTGATAATTTCGGATATAAATATAACGAAATCGATCTGCCGAAAGGTAATATCGGTTTTTTTGCGCTTACCGTTTTGACCGTTTGTATTCTTCCTGCGGTTGCGGAAGAAATTTCTTTCAGAGGAATATGCGTCAACTCTTTAAGAGGCGCGGGGAAGTGGGGAATAGCCATTTTAAACGGCTTTATTTTCGCTGTTTTCCACATGTCGCCGGCGCAGACGCCCTATCAGTTTGCGGTCGGATTTTCTTTCGCCCTTCTTGCAATTTCGTCGAGGTCGGTATTTCCTACCGTTTTAATACATTTTTTAAATAATCTCTTGATAGTTACCGTCGATTATTTCGGCGGCTCGCTCGATTTCGGGCAAGTCGGAAATATCGTAGCGACGGTCGTAGGGCTTGCTTCTTTCGCGGCGTTTATAGTATTAACGGCGAGAGAAAAAGTCGAAGTTAAGGGGAATTTTGTAGCCAAGTGGATGATTTCGAGGAGATTTATTTTATTCGCTCTCGTCGGAATTTGCGCTTCCCTCGCTATATGGATAGCAAATTTAGTGGCGTAATATGATAAAGATAAGGTTGATAGCCGTAGGCAAGGTAAAAGAAAAATATTTCAGGGAAGCGGTCGAGGAATACTCGGTCAGGCTTTCGAGGTTTTGCGACTTTTCAATAGTCGAAGTCAAAGAAGAAAACTACGATAAGCCGACTCCTTCGCTCGTCAATAAAATAATGGCTGAGGAAGGGGAAAGAATAAAAAAAGCGATAAAGGGCTATACCGTCGTTTTTACTCCCGAGGGCAAAAAATGCGACTCGGAGGGGTTCGCCGAAAAAATAAAGAAGTTGACGGACGATGGCGTCGGAGAAATTTCCTTTGTTATCGGCGGAAGTTACGGTATCGACAGGGAAATAAAAAGACAGGCGAACGAAAGCCTTTCCTTTTCGGATATGACTTTCCCCCATACTCTCGCAAGAGTGATGGCGACCGAACAACTTTACAGAGCCTTTATGATAATTACGGGAGCGGTGTATAACAAGTAATGGAATATAAGATAAAATATATGTCGAAAGCGTTGAAAGAGGCGGAGAAAGCGCTTTTAAAGGAAGAAGTTCCGATAGGTTGCGTCATCGTAAAAGAAGGAAAGGTCTTTACGAAAGCCTTCAATATGCGCCAGACTAAGAGGACTGCTCTCGCTCACGCCGAGATGATAGCGATAGAAAAGGCGTGCAGAAAACTCAAAGATTGGCGGCTCGACGGCGCCGAAATGTTCGTAACGCTGGAGCCTTGCGCGATGTGCGCCGGAGCGATAGCCGGTTCGAGGATAAAAAAAGTCTATTTCGGCGCATACGAAAAAAAAGGCGGAGGAGTCGAAAGCAAATTCGATATTTTAGACAGCAGCGGAATGAATCATATTACCGAGCACGAGGGCGGAGTTATGGAAAAAGAGTGTTCCGAGATAATAAAAAAATTTTTCAAAGACAGACGCAAATAATTTTTTAAAAAAATAAAAAATAAAAAGGTCAACGCCCGTCAATTCGCTTGATTATTTTCGGGATATAAATTATAATATTTAAGGATAGTAAATATTATTTCATCCATACAAGAGAAACGCCTTGCGGCGCGAAATACTATAATCGGAGGAAGTTATGATTACACACAGCACGGAAATTAAACTTTTTACGGGTAATTCCAACAGGGCGCTTGCCGAAGCGATCGCCAAAGAACTCAATTTGCCTTTGAGCGAGATCGAAGTCGGTCATTTCAGCGACGGCGAGATAAGCGTTCACATCGGAGAAACGGTAAGAGGAAGAGACGTATTCATTATTCAGTCTACCTGCGCGCCCGTAAACGAAAACCTTATGGAATTGCTTATTATGATAGACGCGGCTAAAAGGGCTTCGGCAGGAAGAATAACTGCGGTAGTTCCTTATTTCGGTTATGCACGCCAAGACAGAAAGGCGAGATCGCGCGATCCCATTACCGCAAAACTCGTCGCAGACATTATAACTTCCGCCGGCGCCGACAGAATACTTACGATGGATCTTCACGCCGCTCAGATACAAGGGTTTTTCGATATTCCCGTAGACCACCTTTTGGGAGGTCCGCTCCTTTATAAATATTTCGCAAAACTCGTAGACGACGACTTTATGGTCGTATCTCCCGACGTCGGATCCGTTTCGAGAGCGAGAACGGTTGCGCAAAAACTTAACTGCCCGATGGCTATCGTAGACAAGAGAAGACCTAAGGCTAACCAGATAGAAGTTATGAATATAATCGGCGACGTCAAAGGCAAGAAGTGCCTTATGATAGACGATATGATAGACACCGCCGGAACTATCGTTCAAGGCGCGGAAGCGTTATATGCGAACGGCGCAAAGGAAATTTACGCTTGTTGCACTCACGCCGTGTTGAGCGGTCCCGCAATCGAGAGAATAAAGAATTCTCATATAACGAAACTCGTCGTTTTAGATACCATTCCCCTTACCGAAGAGAAGAAAATCGACAAAATCGAAGTTATTTCGGTCGCGAAGTTGTTCGCTTTGGCAATCGAGAACGTATATCTCGACAAGAAAATGTCGGAAATTTACGACGACTGAAATTAAAACTCGCAGGGGCTGTCGGTTATCCGACAACCCCTTTATAGGTGAAAATGTATTTAGTGGTCGGGCTCGGCAATCCGGGCGTAAAATATCTTAAAAATCTCCACAATCTCGGTTTTATGGCGGTCGAACTCGTCGCGGAAAAAGAGGGCGTGGAATTCAATAAAAAGGGCTTTAAGGGGTTATACGGAGAAAAGAATATAAACGGCGAAAAAGTTATATTTCTTAAACCCCAGACGTTTATGAATTTAAGCGGAGAAAGCGTCGCCGAGATTTCTTCGTTTTATAAAATTCCGCCCGAAAAAATAATAGTCGTCTACGACGACCTCGATATACCTATCGGCTCGCTCCGTATAAGGGCGGGCGGTTCTGCCGGCACTCATAACGGAATGAGAAATATCGTCGAAAAGTTGGGTAGACAGGATTTCCCGAGGGTGAGAATAGGAACAAAGCCCGAAGGCGAGTATAATATAGTGGATTACGTCTTGTCGGACATAAAAAAGGACGACGAACCCCGATTTAAAATATCCGTTCAGAAGGCAGTCCTTGCGATAGAGCAATTTATCGGCGGAGGAAAGATAGAAGACGTAATGCAAAAGTATAACGGCTGAAATGTTAAAAGATATATTAAACCTTTTTAACGAGGACGACGAAATATCGTCCGCAATAAAGAGTATCCGCAGCGGCTTGCCCTCTGCGGTTTTTGGCGTCGGATTTTCCGAAAAGTGCCATATCGCATCTTTAATAGGAACGCCCGTATTATATATTGTTAAAGACGGAATATATGCGGCGCAAATAAAGGAAGAACTTTCCGCCCTCGTCGGCGAAGAAGTCGTCTACCTTCCGCCAAAGGACGACGTCTTGCTGTATAAAACGTCCTTCGATAAGGGAGTGCTTTATAAAAGGCTCAACGCCCTTTACGAAATTTCCAAAGGCGCGAAATACGTCGTCGCTACTCCCGAAAGTATTTTGCAACTTTTCCCGAAAGACCCCGTTGCGATAGAAATAGAAAAGGGCGGAAGTTACGACGTTTACGAATTGGCTGAAAAACTCGTTTCCTTAGGATACAGAAGAGAAGAATTCGCTTCGTCTCCGGCGACTTTTGCGCTTAGGGGAGATATTTTCGAAATTTTTCCCATAAACGACGATAAAATATACAGAGTCGACTTTTTCGGCGACGAAGTCGAAACGATAAAGAGATACGATCCCGACGCAAAAGAGGACAAGGAATTCGTAGGCGCGGTTACGGCTATTTCCGCTACCGACGTCATTATTTCCGAAGAAGATAAGAAAGTCGTTGCGGAAAAACTCGACGAGGCGGTATTGAAGTTCAGAACTCTCGCCGTCAAGGACGACGCGAGGATAATTGCGAGGGAACTCAAAGAAAAGGTCGTCGAAAGCCCGACCGACGACAGCCTTCAATTTATAATGCCACTTTTAAGTTCGGTTACCGACGATTTCCTTTCGTTTATGCCCGAAGATACGACCGTCGTTTTCGACGAGAGCAAACTAATCGACGAAAACCTCTCGGCGATACTTAAAGAACATACCGAGCGGTTTTTAAACCTTTCGGCTATGGGTAAGGCTATGGACTTTACCGTAAAACAATACGCCGATAGCCGTAAAGTATTTTCCCGTCTGACCGAAAAGAGAGTCGTCGCCCTTCAAAATCTGACTTCCGTAGTTCCGTTTTTCAATCCGCTAAAAACTTTTTCGGTAAAATGTTCGCCCGTAGCGAGATACGCCGTCGATCCCGAAAGCGTGTTTAAAGATATAGCGAATTGGAAATTCGGCGGATATAAAATATTCGTTGCATGCGGAAACGATAAAAGACGAGAGGAATTTTATCAAAATCTTTTGGACAGAAATATCTTTGCGGTAAAAGACGGCGAAAATATCCAAAGCGGAGTTGCGGTCGTTTCAGACCTTTTTCTTCCGAAGGGATTTATTTATCACGAAAGCAAGATCGTCGCTATCGGAACGGGAGATCTGTATATTGCCCTTAAAAAGGACAAGAAGATAAAAAAGAGAAGGGGGGATATGTTTAAAGCCCCCGAAGTCGGGGATTTCGCCGTTCACGAAGTTCACGGGATAGGTTACGTCAAGGGCGTTACTCGTATAACCACGCAGGAAGGAAGTAAGGATTACGTCGCGGTCGAATATCTCGGCGGAGACGTGTTATACGTCGGCGTCGACGATATGGATAAACTTACCAAATACGTCGGCGGCGGTGAAAAGCCCGTCCTTAATAAAATAGGCGGAAAAGAATTCGAGAGAATCAAAGAGAGGGCGAGAGAGTCTATCGCCCGAATGACCATAGACCTTAAAAAACTGTATAAAACGAGGAGCGAAAAAGTCGGTTTCGTATTTTCGCCCGAAGGGGAAGCGGAGAGAGAGTTCGACGACGCCTTCGAATTCGAGCCGACCGAAGACCAGATACAATCCGAAAGCGAGATAAAATCGGATATGGAAAGTAAGAAAGTTATGGACAGGCTTCTTTGCGGAGACGTTGGTTTCGGCAAGACGGAAGTTGCGTTCAGAGCGGTTTTCAAAGCCGTTTTAGACGGAAAACAAGCGGCTCTCGTATGTCCTACGACGATACTTTGCGAACAGCATTATCGGGCGGCGGAAAAGAGGTTCGCCGACTTCGGAGTAAACGTCGCCTCGCTCAATAGATTTAAAAACGAAAAAGCGCAAAATGAAGTTATAGAGGGGCTTAAAGAGGGAAAAATAGATTTCGTCATCGGAACTCACAGGCTTTTCGGCAAAGACGTCGCATTTAAAGACCTCGGACTTCTCATTCTCGACGAAGAACAGCGTTTCGGAGTCGAACATAAAGAAAAACTCAAACTCTTAAAAGATAACGTCGATACACTTACAATGACTGCGACTCCGATTCCGAGAACTTTGCACATGTCGTTGTCGGGAATAAGGGATATAAGCGTAATAAACACGCCTCCCAAAATAAGAATACCCGTTCAGACATACGTCGCCGAAGAGAGCGACGGGCTTTTCAAAGACGCCATACGGCGAGAACTTGCGAGAGGCGGTCAGGTGCTTATGATGTATAACAGGGTGGAGACCATTTATAAGTTCGCCGAAAATATAAGGGCGCTCGTTCCCGAGGCGAGAATAGTCGTTGCGCACGGTCAGATGGATAAAAAGACGCTCGAAGACAGCGTTATAGGCTTTTACGAGGAGAAATTCGACGTCCTTATCGCGACTACTATAATTGAAAACGGTATAGATATACCCAAAGCAAACACTCTCGTCGTTACGGATAGCGACAGGCTGGGATTATCTACTTTGTATCAACTTAAAGGCAGAGTCGGAAGAAGCAACGTAATGGCTCACGCTTATTTTACGTTCAAGAGGGATAAAGTTTTGTCCGACGCGGCGTATAAAAGACTTTCGGCGCTTATGGAATTTACCGAAATGGGAAGCGGATATAAAATAGCCCTCAGAGACCTCGAAATAAGGGGCGCCGGCAATATTCTCGGCAGAGAACAGCACGGGCACATGGATAAGATAGGCTACGAACTTTACAGCAAACTCCTAAAAGAAAGTCTGGGCGAGGGTTTAAAAGAATTCGATACTAAACTCGACGTCAAGATGGACGCCTATATCCCCGACGATTACATAGTAAGTTCGCCGTCGAGAATGGACTGCTATAAGCAGATCGCAGAGATAAAAAACGTCGAAGACAAGAAGAGAGTTATAGATTCGTTGGAAGAAAACTACGGCAAGCCGCCCGAAGAGGTTTTAAACCTCATACTTATCGCCGAACTCAAAGTTGCGGCGAGAAATTGCGGAGCGCTCGAAATAAACATTTCCAAAAACAAGTCGAACGTTATACTTAACGGAACGGAATCCTTAAAAAAGGAAGGAATGTTGCCTCGTATTTCGAAGTATAAGGGCGAAGTCGTCCTCTCCTTTACCGATAACCCCGTTCTCACTTTCTCTTCGGAAGGTAAAACCTCTCGCGATGTCGCTTTGAAAATGAAAGAGTTTTTTACCTTTTGACCGCCGAAGAAAGACTTTTTGAGGGGTAAAAAAAATCTTTTTGCTTTTTTTCACAAAAAATGTGTTAAAATACCTTGCATTGAGAGATAAAATTTAGTATAATATTTAATATCGTGGAATTATAGCGGACGTATAGTCTGTCGTATTTCCAAGAACTTATACAGGCAGGAGATTTCTATGAAGAAATTACTTTTCAAAATAGCGACCGTTGCGGCAGCCGCTGCGTTGTCGGTCGGAACGCTTGCAAGTTGCGGACTTTTCACCGTCAATCAGGACAGGGATATGAAACAGGTCGTCGCGACCGTTCAGATAGCCGACGACGTTGCGCTTGAAAATATTTACAAGAGAGAAATGGTTGCGGGATACGTTTCCTACGGCTATCAATACGTTCAGCATTACGGACAAACCTCTTCGCAGGCTTACGCAACCGTTCTCAATAACCTTATCAATAATAAAGTTATAATTCAACAGTCGAAGAAGGAACTCGTTAAAAATTATAAAGACCTTCTTCCGACCGTCGCCGAAAACGACGCAGCGTTAGAGGGCGGACTTAAAGATTATCTTTTCGTCCTTGCGACCGACGCCGAACTCGAAAAATACGACGGACAAAGCGTTGCGGACCTTAACGCGAAACTTTCGGCGGACTATAAGGGAAAGGAAGTCGAAATAAATTCCGCGCCTTTTAGATTTGTAAAACCCGAAAAGGTATACGAGGCCATTTCAGGCGCGATAGACAGCGTAAACTCTCTCATCGATTCCTTTGCGGATGACGACGACGGAGACGAAGTCGTATTCGAAAACATTTCATATACGGCGAGAACGACTCCTACGATGAATAAAGAAGAGGAAGAAGAGACCGAAGACGATATTGCCGAAAAAATTGCCGAATACAAGAAGAACTATATCAAACTCGGCGGAAGCGGAGCGGCGAATTTTGCCAAGGCTTTCGACAGACTCGTTGAAACGGGCGTTCTCGATTCTACGGAAGATTATTCGGCAAAAGACGTAAATTCCATTCTTTCTCTTTCGTATTTCAGAAATATGATAAAAAGTTCTATCGAGGGAAATATCGTAAATCTTTACGAAGAAGGACTTAAAAAGACGGCTAACATAGATTACGTCAGCGAGACCGACTCGGCAAAGAAAGACGAGATATTCAACGCTCTTTGGGATCAATACGCAAACCTTCAAAAAACCCAACAGGCATCTTATCAAGGAAGTATAAAGAACTTTGAAACCAAACTCGGAAGCGTAAACGACTCGACTTTCGTCGTCTACGATTCGGGAATAGGATATACTTACGTTACTCACCTCGTAGTTAATTTTGACGAACAACAGACCGAACTTGTTTCCGAAGAGCAGAAGAAAGAGAACGCTACCGACGAAACCGTTCAAGCGTTTGTTGACAAACTCGCAAAGGATATAATCGTAAAAGACCTTCGCGCGACTTGGGTTCAATCGGGATACGGAACTTACGACGGAGAGAAATTTACATTCTCGGACGATTACGTTTACGATACCGAAGGACCTCTTGCGAACTATCTCGGGAAAATAGACAGAATTACGACTTACGTCGATAAAGACGAAGACGATAAAGACGAACTTCATCTTCAATTCCACGGCGTAACGCCCGACGAACTTAATTACGACCGTTTCGTTGAAATCGCCAAATACGCGCTCGGCGGAGATAATGCCGTTCTTGAATTCGGACAAGTAGGAAAAATAGACGGCTACGACAACGCAAAGAGGATAAGCAAAGAAGATTTCAATAAGTTCGAGGACCTTAAATTCGCATTCAGCAACGACGAGGGGAATTTCAACAATTATCTCGGCTATCTCTTCTCGCCCATAACTTCTTCGACGAAATACGTTTCGGCTTACTTCGACGCTTGTAAAGAAGTTTCCGAGGCAGGCGTAGGCGCGTATAAGATGTTCGCTTCCAAAGAATACGGACTGCACATAGTTCTTTGCTCGGCGAAAGCGACTTACGGAGTATACGAAATATCCGAAGAGGGTAAGGCCGAATTCAGAAAAGACCTCGACGATGAAAATAAAGACAGCGTAGCATATCTCTTTATGCAGGCTAACGTCGACCTCGTTACTGATAACTATATAAGCGACGTTGCGCAAGGCTTCATATACAGTTATACCGCGGAAGATTCCAAACAACTTGCGGTTAAGAGATTTGAAAACGTATATAAAGACCTCGTTACCGAATAAAACAATATGCGGCGGAAAAATTTTGTCAAAAACGTTTGACAAAGTTTTTCCGTTGTGATATTATATATATCGTTAAGCAGAAGTTACCCTTCTCGCCGCAAGCGATCAAGTTAAGCGGCGCATAAATTTCCTTTTATATAAGGATAATTTTGTTACGGGCGTATTCTGTTTACGGCCGTTTTTTTGTTCGTAAAACAAACCGAAATCATTTACGGGAAGGTAAACTACCATTAAAGAACAACAGATTCAAATCAATGAAGACATCAGAGACCGTGAAGTCCGTCTTATAGGATCGGACGGCGCTCAACTCGGGATAGTTAGTTCGCGCGAAGCGTTAAGACTTGCGGAAGAACAGGATCTCGACCTCGTCAAAATCGCGGCGAACGCAACGCCGCCGGTTTGCAAGATTATGGATTACGGCAAATACCGTTTCGAGACGATGAAAAAGCAAAAGGAAGCCCAGAAAAATCAAAAAGTCGTCGAACTTAAAGAGATAAGGCTTTCAATGACTATCGACGTCGGGGACTTGAACGTCAAGGCCCGTCAGGCGCAGAAGTTTTTATCGAGCGGTAATAAAGTTAAGGTTTCGATCAGAATGAGAGGAAGACAGAACGCTCACTCTTCTCTCGGCGTAGACGTAATGAACAGATTTTTCGAAATGGTTCAGGAAAGCGCCGTTATGGAGAAAAAGCCGATGTTTGAAGGGAGAAATATCCTTATGATACTCGCCCCCTCTAAGGCTAACTGATAGATAAAAAATTCGGAGGATAATATTATGCCAAAAATGAAATCGCACAGCGGCGCTAAAAAGCGTTTCAGACTTACTGCAAGCGGCAAAGTTAAGAGATACAGCCAAGGCAAGAGCCATATCCTTAGCAAGAAGTCTACCAAGAGAAAGAGAAGATTGAGAACGGGAACTTACGTTTCCGCAACTCAGGAAAAGACTATTAAAGGTCTTATTCCTTACAAGGCTTAATAAGGAGGCAAAAGAATTATGCGTATTAAAAGAGGCGTTAACGCAGTTAAAAAGCGTAGAAAGATAATGAAGCTCTCGAAAGGATATTTCGGAGCGAAGAGTAAACTTTACAGAGTAGCAAGACAAGCCGTAATGAAGTCGCTTGCCTACGCTTACGTCGGAAGAAAGGCGAAGAAGAGAGATTTCCGTAAACTTTGGATAGCGAGAATAAACGCCGCATGCCACTTAAACGGAATGTCTTACAGCGCTTTTATGCACGGTCTTAAACTTGCCGGTATCGATCTTAACAGAAAGGTTCTTGCCGATATGGCGATAAACGACGCCGCAGGATTTACCGCGCTTACCGAAGCAGCCAAGGCGCAAATTAAGTAATTTAAGAATTTTCCGCTAAACGACGATTTCGGCGTTTAAGGCGGGAATTCTGAAAGAGCCGAACTATTTTGCGGCTCTTTGTTTTTAAAATGCTGATAACTTCAAAAAGCAATCCTAAAATAAAAAAAATCGCTTCCCTCAAACAAAAGAAATACCGCGAAGAATTCGGCGAATATCTCGTCGAAGGGTATAAAATGGTAAAAGAGGCGATAGAAATGGGAATGGATCTCGCGACCGTCGTTTTGACGGAAGAGGGGCTTTTGAAAATGTCGGATATCGTCGAAAAAACGAATGCGGAAATTGTCGAAATTTCGGAAAGCGTTATGGACTATATTTCCGATTCGGTAACTCCGCAAGGGGTTATCGCTTCGATAAAAAAGCCGACGCCGATAAAAGGAAATTCCAAAATCAAAGTTTTACTCGACGGCGTGTCCGATCCCGGGAATATGGGAACGATAATAAGGACTTCGGTTGCTCTCGGAATAAAAGAGTTATACCTTATCAACTGTTGCGATCCTTTTTCTCCCAAGGCTATACGTTCGTCTATGAGCGGAATATATTCCGTCGATATTTTCGAAGAAACTTTACAGGAGGCGACGGAGGACCTTAAAGGTATTCCCCTTATCGTGGCGGATATGAAGGGCGAAGATATTTTTTCCTTTATTCCCCCCGAAAAGTATTGCCTCGTCATCGGTAACGAAGCGAACGGCGTGTCCGAAGAAGTCAGAAAAATTGCAGATAAAATAATATCTATTCCCATGGAAAGGGGTATAGAAAGTCTTAATGCGGGCGTATCGTTTGCGATAACGGCGTATACGCTTAAATATTCAAGGAGATAAAGTTATGTCCGGACATAGTAAATGGGCGAATATAAAGAACAAAAAAGCCAAGACCGACGCCGTAAAAGGTAAGGTTTTCACTAAACTCGGAAGAGAACTTGCGGTTGCCGCAAAGGGCAATCCCGATCCGTATACCAACAGCAAACTTGCGGACGTCATAGCCAAGGCTAAGGCGGCGAATATGCCTAACGACAATATCAAGAGAAGTATTGCCAAAGCCGCAGGCGAACTCAATTCCGTCAACTACGAAAATCTCACTTACGAAGGTTACGGCGTAGGAGGAAGCGCGGTAATAGTAACCACGCTTACCGATAATAAAAACAGAACGGGCGGCGACGTCAGACATACGTTCAGTAAATACGGCGGAAATATGGGAACGACAGGCTCTGTTTCCTATATGTTCGAAAATAAGGGTGTTATAGTTGTGGAAAGGACGGTCGATCTCGACGAAGATACGATGATGGAAGTTGCGTTGGAAGCGGGCGCCGAAGACGTCATCACTTCCGACGACGTCTACGAAATAAGGACGGCTCCGACCGATTTCTCGGCGGTAAGAAAATATCTCGAAGAAAAGAATTACACTTTCCTCGAAGCCGAAGTTATGATGATTCCGACCGATAAAATAACACTCGACGAACATCAACTCGAAACTTTCAAGAAAATGCTCGAAGTTTTCGAGGATAACGACGACGTTCAGGAAGTTTACCACAACGTAGATATTCCCGAAGAGGACGAGGAAGAATAATTTAAAAATAAGGAGAAAATTTTTGTTGAAAAAACGAGTTTTCTCCTTTTTTTTGTAAATTCTACGAAAAGTAGAGAGATTTTTCCGTAAAATGCTTGCTTGTTACCTTGCGTTATATAATATAATGCATATAGTTCGGAGAAAAAATATATTAGAAAAAAAGTCCGAACGAAGGAGGTTATATGGTTCGATATACGACGGGCGAAGTTGCCGAAATTTGCAACGTATCTGTCAGAACTGTTCAATTCTACGATAAAAAGGAGGTCGTTAAACCCTCTTGGACGTCGGAGGGCGGAAGAAGACTTTATTCGGAAGAAGATTTGGCTAAACTAAAAAAAGTATGCTTTTTGAGAGACCTCGGTTTTTCTCTTTCGATGATAGTAAATATAATGTCGGAAGGCAATTCGAAAGAGGTTATATCTCTGATCTTCGACGAATACGAAAAGACTTTAAAAGCAGAGATTGAAAAAAACCGCGAAAGACTTAAAGTTTTGGGAGAAATAAGAGGACGGGGAGAGCAAACGGATGGCGTTTCGCTTGAAAAAATCGAATCGAAAGTAAAGGAAATGGAAGATAAGAATTTGCGTAAAATGAGATTAAAAATGCTTGTATCGGGTGTATGTATGTGCATATTTGAAATCGGGAGTATTCTCGTATGGATATTCCTTCACACGCCCGTGGCGTTTATAATCGTATATTCCGTTGCGATAGTCTTTGGAGTGTGGCTATCGGTTTACTACTATAAGAGGGTAAAATATATCTGTCCGGAATGCAGAAAAGATTTTAAGCCGACGTTTAAACAGGTGTTTTTTGCAGCTCATACTTTAAAGACGAGAAAACTCGTTTGTCCGCATTGCCAAAAAAAGAGTTATTGTCTTGAAAAATACGACGACGGAAAAACGTGAGAAAAAAGGAGGAGAAAATTTTCTTCTCCTTTTTTAGTATAAAAAATCGAAATATAGGCAAATTATAAACGTCAGCAAAATTTAAACCTTTTAAGGGGTTTAAAAAAAGTTTTGCTGCTTATAATAAAATCTCTGCTTATCGCAACTAAAGAATATAAGGCGGGCGATCGCGCTCTGTCTTTATAAGCAGAGCGCGACCGCCCGTAACTCTTTACGGACGGTCTTTTTTGTTTAAATCACTTCACTTTACGGGAATCTGCCGGGGTAAGGCGTTTTATTTGTAACAACGTTAAATGATATTAGGTTTTCGTAAAACAAAAGCCGTATTCCGTTTTGGAACACGGCGAAAAGTTTTTAATATTTATTTTGGGAATTTGATTTTAGATTTTTGTAAAACAAAAGCCGTATTC